>PUNI01000268.1 GCA_003551745.1 Paracoccaceae bacterium
CATGGTGTTCGAAAGATCGCTCGCCCCCGACGGGCTGAAGTTACTGATTGTCAGGTCGTCGCCGTAGACGAGCTTCCACAAAGCAGTCTGAAAGGCTGTCGCCTGCGTCTTGTCATTGAGGACGTTCGATCCGGCGCTGGGATCATAGTACTGGTCGAACAGACGCGTGATGTTGGTGATGGTCGCCGGCGACAGCGTGACGGAGTTCGCGAAGGGATCGCTGGTTTCCTTGTACTGGCTCGAGTCGCCCGTGAAAATGTTTGCGCCCACGTCGAGGCACCACGCAACGAAATCGCCAAGTCCTGCGGCAGTGAGGGCGAAGCCGCCCGCGTATACGCTTGGCGAACCACTCACCGCGGCGCCCGAAAGGGTCACGGTGCCCTTCTCATTGCCGTTGAAGATGTCTTCTGACTCCTGGTACGACACGTCGTAGGTTGAGGCACTTACCGCCCCTGCGCTCAAGGCCAGCGCACTGGCCGCTGCGATCGTCTTCCAAGCATTCATGGTTTGCATCCCTTCACCAAATCCCTCGGGCCGATCTGCGCCGCCCGCCTTCCCTCACGGTTCTGAGACCATAGAGGCCCGGCGGCTGCCGTGCCAAGGGGAAACGCATCGGTCCGGGAGAAATTTCGGATATTTTTCATGGATTTGGCACGCTCCAGTTGCCGTGATGTCCAGCGCTCAACCCTGCGTTGCCAGGGCGCTCCGCGCGGCGGTCGGGCGGCCGCAAGGCGGCGCGCAGGTGATTCGGCGGCGGCGGTGACTTGACAGCCGCGGGAGGGGGAGCCACACGCGGGGGAAGCAGCGCGCTGCGGGTGGCGTGCGCAGCGGAGGGAGAGCGCGTGGCGATCGGTGCGGGGTTTCCGGGGCAGGGCAAGCCGGCGGCGGGGCGCGAGGGCGCGCGGTCGGTGATCGCCGAGGATGTGCGGATCGAGGGCTCGCTGGCCACCGAAGGCTTCCTGGAGTTCGACGGCGAGATCCGCGGCGATCTGAGCGCCGGCGCCCTCGGGGTCGGCCGGGCGGCCCGGGTGCGGGGCGATGTCTCGGGCGGCTTCGTGACGGTGGACGGCACCGTGCAGGGCAATGTCAGCGGCGCCACCGTGGCGATCAAGCCGACCGCGGTGATCACCGGCGACATCCAGTACGGCACGCTGACGGTGGAGGTCGGGGCGACGCTGAACGGCAAGGTCCGCCGGATGCCCGAGCCGGCGCCGGCCTCGCAACCGGCCGCCAAACCGGCCGCGGCGAAACCCGCCGCGGCGAAGCCCGCGTCCGGCTGAACGGCGGGAGACGCGCGGCCGGAAGCAGCGGCGCGACAGCCTAGAAGCGCTCGGCCCGCAGCACCTGCGCATCGGTCACGCAGACCACGCCCATGTGACGGTCGACCACGGTGAAGGCTGCCTCCAGCAGCGCGTCGAGCCGGGCCGGGCGCACGAGGCAGACCACGGCCACCATGCCGGTGGCGCGGCCGACCTGGCCCTCGCGGCTCCAGCGCCCCGACCGTCCGCCGCCGCCGCTGACCGGCAGGACGGTGTAGCCGGTGACGCCGGCGCGCTCGAGCGCCTCGGTCAGCCGGGTCTCCATCACCGCCTCGATGACGATCTCGACCCGCTTGGCGGCGTGCATCCGCATCCTCAGCCTCCTGCCGCCAGCGCCCCGGCGATCCCGATGTAGAGCGGGATGCCGAGGGTCAGGTTGAAGGGAAAGGTCACCCCCAGCGCAAGGGTGAGGTAGAGCGCCGGGTTGGCCTCGGGCAGCGCCACGCGCATCGCCGCCGGCACCGCGATATAGGAGGCCGAGGCGCAGAGCACCATCAGGAGCGCCGCGCCGCCGGCGCTGAGCCCGAGGGCGAGGCCCGTCGCCAGCCCGGCCCCGGCCCCCAGGAGCGGCATCGCCAGGCCGAAGGCCAGCACGCCCGGCGCCAGCACCCCGCGCGCGGCGCGCAGCCCGCGGCCCGCAACCAGCCCCATGTCGAGAAGGAACAGGCACAGCACGCCCTTGAAGGGGGCGGTGATGAAGGCATCGATCTCGGCCAGCCCGTCGGCGCCCGTCGTCCAGCCGATCGCGAAGGCGCCCACCAGCAGCACGATCGAGCCGTTGAGAAGGATCTCGCGCCAGAGCCCCGGTTCGGCGGCGCCCGCCCGGTCGCCCGGCGGAGCGACGCGCGCCACCAGCCACAGCGCCGACAGGATGGCCGGCGCCTCCATCGCGGCGGCGACCGCGACCATGTAGCCCTCGAAGGGGATGCCGCGGCTCTCCAGAACCGCGCTCGCCGTGACGAAGGTGACGATGGAGATCGAGCCGTAATGCGCCGCCACCGCCGCGCGGTCGGTGGCCGACAGGCGCGTCAGCAGCCCCAGCAGCGCGAAGGCCAGGAAGGGGAGCGCCGCCGACAGGACGACGCCGGCGAGCAGCGTCGCCACCAGCCCCGCATCCACGCCATGGGCAGCCACCCCGGCGCCGCCCTTGAAGCCGATGGCGAAGAGAAGATAGAGTGACATGCCCTTGGCGATGGCCTCGGGAAAGCTCAGATCCGACCGCGCCAGCGCCGCGGCGAGCCCCAGCACGAAGAACAGGATCATCGGCGAGAGCAGCGTCTGCCCCGCAAGTGCCACCATGTCGCCCATTCGCGGTCACTCCGAGCCGGCGCGGGGCGGTATCCACCAGTCCCCCCGCCGTCGCAAGGGGGCGCGGCTCGGGAGGACGGCAGCGCGCCATGCGGCTGCTGCACGCGCCTCCGCCACGCGCTCGTGGCTCAGCGGGGGCGGTTCGACACCTTGCGCGAAGAGCTGCACCGGGATGTCGTGGGTGGGCTGGTCGGCACGACGCACACGCCGCGGCGCTCGGCCTTGTGGACCATGCCCGCGAGCGTCGCCACGGCGGAACTGTCCGAAAAACGGACGACCGCCGTGGTCGTCCATTGGGCCGCCCCGGGTATCGGCGATCCCGGCCTATAATCCGTTGAAGGCGCCGCTTGCAGGGTCGTACTGATGCAGCACGCCTGTCGCAATGTTCTGCCACAATCCGTGCAGGGTGAGACGATCGGCGGCGACGGCCTCGCGCACGACGTCGTAGGTCATCAGGTTTTCGAGAGAGATCAGGACACTCTGCTGTTCCATCGCGGTCAGCCGGCTCGCCTTGTCCTCGATCCCGACCGTGCGTTCGAAGCCGGGGCGCAGCACTTCGAGCCAATGCCCCACGGCGCTGTCCGGCGATCGCAGTTCCGGCGCATGGCCGGAACACATGTCGTGGCACCCCTTCACCCCGCCGCACTGCGAGTGGCCGATCACCAGAAGATGCGACACATGGAGCACCCTTATGGCATAATCCACCGTGGCCAGGGTGCAGTGGTGCAGGCCTGTGGTGTCTGCGGGCGGCACGAGGTTGGCGATGTTGCGATGGATGAAGAACTCTCCGGGATCCGCGCCGAAGAGTTCGACGGGTGTCACCCGGCTGTCGCAGCACGAGATCACCATCCCGCGCGGGTGCTGGCCGTCCTCGGCCAGATGCAGGTACCAGCTCTTGTTCTCGGCGAAGCGGGTCGCGCGCCAGCCGCGATAGCGGGTCAGGAGATAGCCGGGCAGGGGTCGGGCGTAGTGCATGGGCCTCACCGTTCGGTGATCCCCGGTTAGCCCGGATTCTAGGCGAATTCGAGGGGGTTTCCCGGGCGCGGGCAACGTTTTCTTGAGGGCGATCGGCAAGGCTGGGCGCGGTGGAAGGGTGCGCTGAAGGGGTGTCGCATGGGGGAAGTGGCCCGGCTGTGCCATGACGAGACGGTGCGGCTCGATCCCGGGCGGCTGTCGCGTCTGGTGGTCGAACTGGGCGCGGCGGGAGCCGAGCATGTCGTCGCCCGGGCGATGGAGGAGATGGCCACCCGCCTCTCCGAGATCGACCGGAGCTATCGGGTCGGCGACATGCAGGCGGTCTGCCGCAACGCCCGCAGTGTGAAGCGCCACGCCGGCGAGATCGGGATGATCACGCTCGCTCGCGTCGCCGGTGACGTGCATCTTTGCGCCGGGCGCGGAGACATGGTGGCCTTCGCCGCGACATGGGAGCGGCTGCAACGCATTGCCGACCGGTCGCTGACCGCGATCTGGGATCTGCAGGGCGTCTCGGGCTGACCAACACGGGCACCGGCCACCGGCACCGGCCACCGTCACCGGCCACCGGTCGCCTCGGCCCCGCGACACCGCCCGACAGCAGCGTGGCGTCCTCTGCCCGGCCATTCCCGAAGGTCGGCCCGGGCCGGTCCCGCATGCCTCGTGCCACCCTGCCCGAAATGAAGGCATTGGGTGGGGGCCGCGGCCTTGCCAGCGCGGCCACCGGCGTCAAGCGCGCTTGACGCCGGCATCGGCCGCCGAAATGATATGGCCGGGCCGGGTCTGCGTGGGGCAGGGTCGGTCAGCCACCCGCCATCATGGCAAGACATCCGAAGGAGCCGGGGATCCAGATGTCTGCGCCAGTCCCGCTTCTGGAGGCCGAGGCGATCACCCGGCGCTTCGCCACGCTGGTGGCCAACGAGGCGGTCGATCTGAAGGTGATGCCGGGCGAGATCCACGCGCTTCTGGGCGAGAACGGCGCAGGAAAATCGACGCTGGTGAAGATGCTGTACGGCCTTCTGCAGCCCGATGTCGGCCGCATCCTGTGGCGGGGCAAGGAGGTGAGCCTGCCGACGCCGAAGGCCGCACGCGCGCTCGGCGTCGGCATGGTGTTCCAGCATTTCTCGCTCTTCGACGCGCTGACGGTGGCGGAGAACGTTGCGCTGGCGCTCGACGAGACCGCACCGCTCGCCGAGGTGTCGGAGCGGATCGTCGAGGTCTCGCGCGCCTATGGCCTACCCTTGGAGCCGAAGCGCGAGGTCTGGCGGCTGTCGGTCGGTGCGCGGCAGCGCATCGAGATCGTGCGCTGTCTGATGCAGGACCCGCAGCTTCTGATCCTCGACGAGCCCACGTCGGTGCTGACCCCGCAGGAGTGCGACGGGCTGTTTGCCACCTTGCGCACGATCCGGGGCGAGGGGCGTGCGGTTCTCTACATCTCGCACAAGCTGGAGGAGGTGCGCGGGCTCTGCGAGGCGGCGACGATCCTGCGGCTGGGCCGGGTGGTGGCGCGCTGCGACCCGCGCGCCGAGACGGCCGGCAGCCTGGCGCGGATGATGGTTGGCAGCAACGTGGGCGAGGTGCGCCGGGCGCGGGCGGAGGGCCGGGCGCCGGTGCGCCTGAGGGTCGACAACCTGTCGCTCGCCTCCGACGACCCGCAGGGCACCTCGCTTCGGTCGGTGAGCCTCGAGGTCGGCGCCGGCGAGATCCTCGGCATCGCCGGGGTGGCGGGAAACGGGCAGGACGAGCTGTTCGGGGTGCTTTCGGGCGAGGCGCGGGCGCCGGAGGCGGGCAACATCGTCCTCGACGGCGAGGCGGTGGGCTGGAGCGGGATCAATGCGCGGCGCCGGAAGGGCGCGGCCTTCGTGCCCGAGGAGCGGCTGGGCCATGCCGCGGCGCCGCGGATGCCGCTGTCCGACAACGCGCTGGTGACGGGGCATGCGGCCGGCGGGCTGGCGCGGCGGGGGTTTCTCGACCGGGCCCGGATGCTTGGCTGGGTCGATGCCGTCACGCGCGCCTTCGATGTGCGCAAGGGCCCGCGGGACCCGGAGGCGGCGTCGCTTTCGGGCGGGAACCTGCAGAAATTCGTGGTGGGCCGCGAGATCCTGCACAAGCCGCAGCTTCTGGTCGTCTCGCAACCCACCTGGGGCGTGGATGCCGGGGCGGCCATGCTCATCCGGCAGGCGCTGATCGACCTGGCGGCCGGGGGCGCGGCCGTGCTGGTCATCAGCCAGGATCTCGACGAGCTGTTCGAGGTCACAGACCGGATGGCGGTCATCTTCCACGGTCGACTCTCGCCGGCCTATCCGACCGGGGAGCTCACGCGCGAGGCGGTGGGCCTGCTGATGGGCGGCGAGGGCTTTGCCGCACCGCGCGAGGAGGCCGCCTGATGCCCCTGGTGCTGGAGAAGCGCCCGGCGGCTGGGGCGGCGGCGCTGATCCTGTCGCCGCTTCTCGCCGTGGCGCTGACGCTGGCCTCGTCGATCGTGGTCTTCTGGTTTCTGGGACAGGACCCGTGGCGGGCGCTGAGCGTCTATTTCCTGCTGCCTGTGTCGGATTTCTGGGGCATTCAGGAGGTCGCCGTGAAGGCGACGCCGCTGGTGCTGATCGCGGTGGGTCTCGCCCTCTGCTTCAGGTCGAACAACTGGAACATCGGCGCCGAGGGGCAGTTCCTGATCGGCGCGATCTGCGGCGGCGGCGTCGCGGTCTGGACGCATGGCTGGGGCGGGCCCTGGGTGCTGCCGCTGATGCTGGTCGCCGGCATGGCCGGAGGTGCGGCCTATGCGATGATCCCGGCGGTGCTGAAGACACGGCTGAGGGTCAACGAGATCCTCGTGTCGCTGATGCTCGTCTATGTCGCCGAGTTCCTGCTCGACTGGCTGGTGCGCGGCCCGTGGCGCGACCCCTTCGGCTTCAACATGCCGCAGACAGTGACCTTCGCGCCCGAGGCGACGCTGCCGGTGCTGTTCGACGGCGGGCGGATGAACCTTGGCACGGTCATCACCCTGGTCGTGGTCGCCGTGGCGGCGGTGGTGATGGCGCGCACGGTCAAGGGGTTCGAGATCAAGCTCGTTGGCGACGCGCCGCGGGCCGCGCGCTTCGCGGGTTTCGACGACAAGCGGCTGACGATCGCCGTCTTCGCGATCTCGGGCGCGCTCGCCGGGCTGGCCGGCGTCATGGAGGCCGCGGGCACGGTGCGCCAGCTTCTTCCCGGCTTCTCGCCCGGCTACGGTTTCACCGCGATCATCGTGGCCTTCCTCGGCCGTCTGAACCCCATCGGCTGCCTGATCGCCGGCGTCTTCATCGCGATCACCTTCATCGGCGGCGAGAACGCGCAGATCATCCTGCGCATCCCGCGCGACATGACGATGGTGTTTCAGGGGATGCTGCTTTTCTACGTTCTCGCCTGCGACACGCTGATCCTCTACCGGGTGCGACGGGTCGCGCCGGCGCGGCGCGTGCCGACATGACCGGGGCCCGGGCATGACGCTGGCCGAGGCGATCTTCCTGACGGTCATCACCGCCTCGACGCCGCTCTTGCTGGCGGCCATCGGCGAGCTGGTGGTCGAGCGCGCGGGCGTCCTGAACCTCGGTGTGGAAGGCATGATGATCATGGGCGCCGCGACCGGGGTCGCCGTGGCCATCGTCACGGGGTCGAGCCTGGCCGGGGTGCTGGCGGCGATCGCCGCGGGCATGGCGATGGCGGCGATCTTCGCGGTGCTCACGCTCGGTCTGGCGGCCAATCAGGTCGCCTCGGGCCTGTCGCTGACGATCTTCGGGCTGGGCCTCTCGGGCGTCGTCGGCGCGCCCTTCGTGGGCATCCAGCGCGAAGGGATCGGCAAGATCCCGGTTCCGTTCCTGTCGGAGATCCCCGTGGTGGGGCCGATCCTCTTCCGGCAGGACCCGTTCGTCTATCTCGCGCTGGCGCTCGTGGTCGGCGTTTCGTGGTTCCTGTGGCGCACGCGTGCGGGCCTCGTGCTGCGCGCCTGCGGCGAGAATCCGGTCTCGGCCCATGCGCTGGGGTATCCGGTGCTGCGCATCCGCCTTTATGCCGTGCTCTTCGGTGGCGCCTGCGCGGGCATCGCGGGCTCCTACCTGTCGCTGGTGCTGACGCCGTTCTGGACATCGGGCATGACGGCGGGGCGGGGGTGGATCGCGCTTGCCATCGTCGTCTTCGCCTCCTGGCTGCCGTGGCGGGCGCTGATCGGCGCCTATCTCTTCGGCGGGCTCATCATCCTGCAGCTCCATGCGCAGAGCGCGGGCGTGCGCGTGCCCTCGCAGTTCCTCGCGGCCCTGCCCTATCTCATCACCATCGTCGCGCTCACGGCGATCATGGCGCTGCGCCGCTCGGGCGGCAGCGTGGCGCCGCAGGGGCTGGGCCGCCCCTTCGTTCCCGACCGCTGAAACCAACAGAGGAGAAAAGACATGACACTCAACCGTCGCAACGTGCTGGCCGGCGCCTCGGCGCTGGCAGCGACGACCGCGCTGCCGATGCGTGCCCGCGCCGACGATCCCCTCGGCGTCGGCATCGTTCTGATCGGCCCGGTGGGCGATTTCGGCTGGTCGACCATGCATGACGTCGGCCGGCGCCGGATGGAGGAGGTTCTGGGCGACGCGGTCTCGGCCACCGTGGTCGAGGCGGTGGCGCCGCCCGATTTCGACCGGGTCGTCAACCAGCTCGCCCGCGCCGGCAACCGGCTGATCTTCACCACCTCCTTCAGCTACTTCCAGCCGACGCTTCGCATGGCCGAGCAGCTTCCCGAGGTGATGTTCGAGAACGCCACCGGCACCTCGACGACGCCGAACCTCGCGATCTACAACGCGCGCTTCTACGAGGGCCGCTATGTGCAGGGCGTGATCGCGGCGATGAAGTCGCAGACCAAGCAGATCGGCTATGTCGCGGCCTTCCCGGTGCCCGAAGTAATCCACGCCATCAACACGGTGATGCGCGGCGCGTGGTCGGTCGACCCCGAGATGCGGATCCGGGTCGTCTGGGCGAATGCGTGGTTCAACCCCGGCGTCGAGGCCGACGCCGCCCGCGCGCTGATCGACCAGGGCTGCGACGTGCTCTGCCAGCACACCGACAGCCCGGCACCGCTGCAGCTTGCCGAAGAGCGCGGCATCTACGGCTTCGGGCAGGCCAGCGACATGACCCGCTTCGCGCCGGGCTCGCACCTCACCTCCTCAATCAACAACTGGGGCGACTATTACGCCAGCCGCGAAGCGGGTCATGTCG
>PUNI01000611.1 GCA_003551745.1 Paracoccaceae bacterium
CAGCATCATCGAGCGGTGCGAGGCCCGGGGGCTCCGGCTTACCGAACAGAGGCGCACCATCGCCCGCGTGCTGTCCGAGGCCGAGGATCACCCCGATGTCGAGGCGCTCCACGCCCGCGCCGCCGGCATCGATCCGCGCATCTCCATCGCCACGGTCTATCGCACGGTGAAGCTCTTCGAGGAGGCCGGCATCCTCGACCGCCACGAATTCGGCGACGGCCGCGCCCGCTACGAGGACGCCGAGCGCGAGCACCACGATCACCTGATCGACCTGACCACCGGCGAGGTGGTGGAATTCATCGACCCCGAGATCGAGGCGCTGCAGGAACGCATCGCCTCCCGGCTGGGCTATCGGCTCAAGGGCCACCGGCTGGAGCTTTACGGCGTTCCCCTCAACCGGGGCAGCAGCGGCCCGCGCGCCGCCGGAAAGGACGAGGCATGACCAGCATCATCGACATCTGCGCCCGCGAGATCCTCGACAGCCGCGGCAATCCCACCATCGAGGTCGACGTCACGCTGGAGGATGGCGCGATGGGCCGCGCCGCCGTCCCTTCCGGCGCCTCCACGGGCGCCCATGAGGCCGTGGAACGGCGCGACGGCGACCCCGACCGCTATGGCGGCAAGGGCGTGCGGGAGGCGGTCGCGGCGGTCAATGGCGAGATCGCCGAGGCCCTGCTGGCCGAGGACGCCACCGAGCAGGTCGCCATCGACGAGATGCTGGTCGAACTCGACGGCACACCCAACAAGGCCCGGCTCGGCGCCAACGCCATCCTCGGCGTGTCGCTCGCGGTCGCCAAGGCGGCGGCCGAGGCCTGCGGTCAGCCCCTCTTCCGCTATGTCGGCGGCACCACCGCGCGGGTTCTTCCGGTGCCGATGATGAACATCCTCAACGGCGGCCAGCACGCCGACAACCCCATCGACATCCAGGAATTCATGATCATGCCGGTCTCCGCCGCGACCATGGCGGATGCGGTGCGCATGGGGGCGGAGGTGTTCCACGCGCTGAAGAAGAACCTCTCGAAGGCTGGGCTCTCCACCGGCATCGGCGACGAGGGCGGCTTCGCGCCGGATCTGAGATCGGCCCGCGAAGCGCTGGACTTCATTCTGAAATCCGTCGAGGCCGCCGGCTATGCCCCGGGCGACGACATCCTGCTCGCGCTCGACTGCGCGGCCACCGAATACTACCGCGACGGCCGCTATGTGCTGGAGGGCGAGGGGATCGAGCTCGACGCCGAGGAGAACGTCGATTACCTCGCGCGGCTGCTCGACGACTATCCCATCGCCTCCATCGAGGACGGCTGCGCCGAAGACGACTGGGAGGGCTGGACGGCGCTGACCGAAGCCCTTGGCACACAGGTGCAGCTGGTGGGCGACGACGTCTTCGTGACCAATCTGGAACGGCTATCGGAAGGCATCGCAAGGGGATGCGCGAACTCCCTTCTGGTGAAGGTGAACCAGATCGGCACGCTGACCGAGACCCTCGCCGCCGTCGAGATGGCGCATCGCGCGGGCTTTACCTGCGTGATGAGCCACCGCTCGGGCGAGACCGAGGACGCCACCATCGCCGATCTCGCCGTCGCCACCAACTGCGGCCAGATCAAGACCGGCAGCCTCGCCCGCTCCGACCGGCTGGCGAAATACAACCAGCTCATCCGCATCGAGGAAATGCTGGGAGACACGGGCCGCTATGCGGGCCGGTCGATCCTGCGTCGCTGACATGCCGCCGGCGGAGGCCGTCATCGCGCATCTGCGGCTGGCGCCGCATCCCGAAGGCGGCTGGTATCGTCAGACATGGGTCGCCGAAGCCGCCGAAGGCGTGCGCCCGGCCGGAACCGCGATCCTGTTCCTGCTCCAGGCCGGCGAGCGGAGCCACTGGCACCGCGTCGATGCCACCGAGATCTGGCACTTTCACGCCGGCGCACCCCTGGCGCTGTCGCGGGCGGCGACGGCACAGGGCCCGGCCGAGACGCTGCGGCTGGGGCCCGACCTGATGGGCGGCGAGACCGTGCAGGCGATCGTCCCGGCCGGCCATTGGCAGTCGGCCCGCAGCCTTGGCGACTGGACTCTCGTCGGCTGCACCGTCTCGCCCGGGTTCCGTTTCGAGGGCTTCGAACTGGCCCCGCCCGGTTTCGACATTCCCGCCGCGCCCTGACACAACCCCGCCGACGCAATCCAGGAGGAACGGCCATGTACCAGACCATCATCGTGCCGGTGGCGCTTACCGGGCACGGCGGCGTCGGCCGCGGTCTCGTCGAGCAGGCCCACAAGCTGCTCGATGCCGGCGGCACCATCGTGCTGCTTCATGTGATGGAGGAACTGCCCAGCTATGTCGCCGCCACCATCCCCCGCGAGCAGCTCTCCGGCCGTCGCAAGGAGGTGATGCGCCGCCTCGAGTCGCTGGCCGCCGCCGCCCGCAAGGACAAGGTCGAGATCGACATCCGCTCCGGCAACGCTCCCAGCAGCATCCTCGAGTCGGCCGAGGAACACGACGCCGATCTCATCATCGTCGGCTCCCACACGCCGGGCTTCTCGGACTACTTCATCGGCTCCACCGCCGCGCGGGTGGTGCGCCACGCGCAGTGCTCGGTGCTCGTGATCCGCTAGGCCGGCCGGTGCCGCTGTCCGCCCGGCCCGGACGGCTTATGTGACGCCCAGCAGCGGGCCACGGGAATGGCACATGACGGATGCTCTCGTAATCTTCACGCCCTCGGGCCGGCGCGGGCGCGTGGCGCGCGGCACACCGGTGCTGGCGGCGGCGCGCCAGCTCGGGGTCGATCTCGATTCGGTCTGCGGAGGGCGCGGCATCTGCTCGAAATGCCAGATCACGCCCCAGATCGGCGAGTTCGCCAAGCATGGTGTGACCGTCCGCGCCGATGCGCTGTCGCCATGGAACGCGGTCGAGGCGCGCTATGACGAGAAGCGTGGGCTCGCCCCAGGCCGGCGGCTGGGCTGCCAGGCCTGCATCGAGGGCGATGTCGTCATCGACGTGCCCCCCGAGAGCCAGGTGCACCGGCAGGTGGTGCGCAAGGCGGTCAGCAGCCGGCCGATGGAGATGGATCCGGCCACTCGCCTCTACCTGTGCGAGGTCGCCGAACCCGACATGCACGAGCCCACGGGCGATTTCGAACGGCTGGCAGCGGCGCTCGAAAGCGAGTGGCAGATCAGCGGCCTGCGCTGCGATCCTGCGGTCCTGCGCGAGCTGCAGCCGGCGCTGCGCAAGGGCAACTGGCAGATCACCGTGGCCGTCCACCAGGCCACCGGCGCCGCCCCGCTTCTGGTGGCGATCTGGCCGGGTTTCCACGAAGGCGACCTCTACGGCCTCGCCATCGACCTCGGCTCCACCACCATCGCCGCGCATCTGACCAGCCTCGGCGACGGCCGGGTGGTGGCCTCGGCCGGGGCGATGAACCCGCAGATCCGCTTCGGCGAGGATCTGATGAGCCGGGTCTCCTATGCCATGATGAACCCGGGCGGCGCGGCCGAGATGACCGCGGCGGTGCGCGAGGCGATCGACGGGCTCGCGGCCGATCTGGCTACCGAGGCGGGGGTCGAGCCAGCCACGGTGGTCGAGGCGGTGGTGGTCTGCAACCCTGTGATGCATCATCTCTTTCTCGGCATCGATCCGGTCGAGCTCGGGCAGGCGCCCTTCGCGCTCGCAACATCTTCGGCCATCGCCGCGCCGGCGCGCGACTTCGGACTGTCCGCGATCGCGCCGGCCGCGCGGCTCTACATGCTGCCCTGCATCGCCGGCCATGTCGGCGCCGACGCGGCGGCGGTGGCGCTGTCGGAAGCGCCCGAGAGATCCGACGACCTGGTGCTTGTCGTCGATGTGGGCACCAATGCCGAGATCCTTCTGGGCAACCGCGACCGCGTGCTCGCCTGCTCCTCGCCCACCGGGCCGGCCTTCGAGGGGGCGCAGATCTCCAGCGGACAGCGGGCCGCCCCCGGCGCGATCGAGCGGGTGGAGATCGATCGCGCCACCAGGGAGCCGCGGTTCCGCATCATCGGCTGCGAGTTCTGGTCCGACGATCCGGCGTTTCCCGCAGAAGCGGCGATCACCGGCATCTGCGGCTCCGGCATCATCGAGGCGGTGGCCGAGATGCGCATGGCCGGCCTCGTCGACGCCTCGGGCCTGATCGGCGGGCCCGAGCAGACCGGCACGCCCCGCTGCATCCCCGACGGGCGCACCCATGCCTATGTGCTGCATGATGCCAGCGCCTCCGGCGGGCCGCGCATTCTCGTCACCCAGGGCGACATCCGGGCGATCCAGCTGGCCAAATCGGCGCTCTACGCCGGCGCGCGGCTGCTGATGGACGAGCTGGGCGTCGATCACGTGGACAGGATCGTGCTGGCCGGCGCCTTCGGGGCGCATATCTCGCCCAAGCACGCGATGGTGCTGGGCATGATCCCCGACGCCCCGCTCGACCGCGTCACCTCGGCCGGCAACGCGGCCGGCACCGGGGCGCGCATAGCGCTGTGCTCACGGGCGGCACGGGCCTCGATCGAGGCGACGGTGCAGCGCATCCACAAGATCGAAACCGCCATCGAGCCACGGTTTCAGGAGCATTTCGTGGCCGCCAACGCCCTGCCCCACGCCAGCGACCCCTTCGCGCTGCTGCGCGCCGGCGTGCCGCTGCCCGAGCCGTCGTTCAACCGGGCCGCGGCCGAGGGCGGCGGCCGGCGCCGCCGACGCTCGCCGGCCTGAGGGTGCGACCGAATACCCGAGCACTCTAATCGGAATTGACAAGTCCGAGCAATTCACTCAAGTTTTGAGATACCGAGCCACCGGCCGCGGTCAGCCAGGGGAACGCCGTCTTGGAAAACACCCGAACCGTGGAGTCCGTCGATGCGCCCTCCGTATCTCCGCCACGCCCGGGCGTGGCTGAACGACATCGCCGCCCTGCTGTCCTGCCTGCGGCCGCCGAAGCTGCTCGCCGCGGCGTTGGACCGTATCGAGGGGCAGCCATGACCATGGACGCGCCGACGCCGGCCGGCCTGAAGTATACCGACGACCTGCCCTGCCATGATGCCCGCGCGCTCACCGAAGGCGGCGTGCAGGCCCGCATCCTGCTCGACGGGCAGGGCTACATCCTGCGTATCACCCGCGCCGGCAAGCTGATCCTCACCAAATAGGCGCCGCCATGATCATCTGTCACTGCCAGTCCATCACCGACCACGAGATCCGCGCGGCGGTGGACTGGATGCGCGCCGCCGACCCCGAGACCATCATCACCCCCGGCAAGGTCTATCGGGCGCTCGGCAAACGGGCCGACTGCGGCGGATGTCTGCCGCTGTTTTTGAACACCATGGCCGCCTGTGACACACTTGAAGTCCCGAGGAATCTGCGCGGCCTGCGCCGCGCGCCAACACAGGAAACGAAGAATGAAGGGCGACGCCAAGGTCATCGAATACCTTAACGCGGCACTGCGCAGTGAACTGACCGCCATCAACCAGTACTGGCTGCACTACCGCATGCAGGAGGACTGGGGCTATGGCAAAATCGCGGCCAAGTCGCGCGCCGAGAGCGTCGAGGAGATGCACCATGCCGACAAGCTGGTCGAGCGCATCCTGTTCCTCGAAGGCCATCCCAACCTGCAGAAGCTCGACCCGCTCCGCATCGGGCAGAACCTGCGGGAGACGCTGGAATGCGATCTCGCCGCCGAGCACGACGCGCGCAGCCTCTACATCGAGGCGCGCAATCACTGCGACAGCGTGGGCGACTATGTCTCGAAAAACCTCTTCGAGGAGCTGATCGCCGACGAGGAAGGCCATATCGACTACCTCGAGACCCAGCTCGGGCTCTGCGACGAGATCGGCGTCGAGCGCTACGGGCTGCTGCAGGCGAAATCCGCAGACGAGGCCGAAGCCTGAGCGTTCTCGTCCTGCTTCCCGCCGCCGGCAGCGCCCGCCGGATGCGGGGCGCCGACAAGCTTCTGGAAGAGGTCGCGGGACGTCCCGTTTTGGCCACGCTCGCCGCGCGGGCACTGGAGGCCGGCGCGCCGGTTCTGGTGACCATCGCGCCGGACCAGGTGGCGCGGGCGCAGGCGCTCGCCGGGCTGCCTGTGGAACTGCGCGAGGTCCCCGAGGCGGCGGAGGGCATGGCCGCCTCGCTGCGCGTCGCTGCGGCCGAGGTGGAGGCCGAGGCAGCGGCTCATGCGGGCCTGATGGTGCTGCCCGCCGACATGCCGGAGATCACCGGCGACGACATCGCCCAGATGATCGCGGCCTTCCGCGCGGCGGCAGAGCCGCGGCCGATCCTGCGCGCCACCGCCGAGGACGGGCGATGGGGCCATCCCGTGATCCTGCCGCGCCGGCTGATGTCCGAACTCGCGCGCCTGCAGGGCGACCGGGGCGGCCGCGACATCCTGAAGGCCCATGCCGCGGCGGTTCAGCCCTGCCGCCTGCCCGGCGCGCGCGCGCTCACGGATCTCGACACGCCAGAGGACTGGGCCGCCTGGCGCGCCCGGCTCAGGTGATCACGCCCAGGCGCCGCATCCAGCGGGCATAGAGCCACAGCAGCAGCGACACCACCGTGGCGAGGATCATCACCCAGGTGAACTCCATGCCCACGGCCACCTGCAGCGGCGGGTCGGAAAAGATTGTCAGCCACACCGTTGCCGCGAGCACCGCGAAGAACGAGACCGCCAGCACCAGCGGCGCCCAGTGCTCGCGCATCAACAGCAGAAGCGCACCCAGGACCCCGCCCCAGACCCCGATCGCCCAGGCCCCCGTGACCCAGGCCGGCATCGCCTCGAAGAACAGCAGCCACTCGGGCGGCACCCGCGAGACATAGGGCTCATAGTTGAATTGCGTCAGCACATAGTCGAGCGAGCCGCCGGCATGCCACAGCAGCGCCAGCATCGCCACTGGAACAAGGTGCCAGGGTCGCTCGGCAGGGACGGCGGTGGGCATTGCGGTCTCTCCCGTTGATTTTCGGGCAGACTGCCGCGCGGGCCGGGGACTGTCCAGCCCCGCCGGGCCGTCACGGCGCCGGTGCGGGCGGCTCGGTCACAGGCACCGGTCGGCGCAGCCGCGGCTCGGCCGGCCTGTCCGGGCGTTGCGGCACAACCCGCGGGCGCGCCGGCGCATAGGCCGCCAGCCCCTCCAGCGCCGGGAACACCCGCCCCAGCTCGACCCGCTGAGCATTCTCGAGCGCCGCCAGCGCCGCGTCGCTCGGCTGGAAGCTTTCGGTCCAGAGACCGTTCGACAGCACCACCTCGTGGCGATCGCACAGAAAATGGACATAGGTGATGCCCGGCGCGTCGATCCCGCAGATCTGCCGGTGATCGATGAGATGCTGGGCCGAGATCAGCGCCTCTGGCGTGTCGATCTCGCGGGCCGTCTCGTGGGCCGTTCGCCCGCGTTCCACAAGCACCCGGTGGCGGGGCGAGACCAGCATGTCTCGCTCGGGCAGCCCGTCGCCGAGGCTGCCCTGCTGGATCAGCACCGGATGCAGCTGCGGCTCCCGTAACAGATCCTGGATGGTCAGCTTGCGGGCACCGATCCAGCGGATCTCCTGCAGCCCGTTGTCGCGGGTCACCACCCGGTCACCGGGGCGCAGTGTCTCTATGCGCCGCGGCCCGGCCTCGGTCATGATCGAGACACCGGGCGTGAAGCAGGGGCAGACGACGGGGGTCGGCTGGCCCTCGGCGGGGCGGGGTCGGGGCATGGGTCTCTCCGCTGCCAGGGGCTCTGCGCGCAAGCGCAGGCCACAGTCTCCTGCGTGCCTTCTGGCCGCTTGCGCCGGCACCGGAGGAGGCCTTGGTGCCGACGGGATGGCGATGTGTCTAACTTTAGACGGCTTTGAGAAAAAGGCGGGCCTTTCCGCGCCGGTCCGCGGCAGGCGGGAAACCGGTGGCGCGCGGCGCAACCCTGGGTCGAAACCCGGCGCCGCCCTGGCGCCTGCCACAACCGGACGATGTGGTCGATGGCGCATTGTTGCCGCGCCGGAAACCTTCACGGATGGTTAATCATGCCGGTCGCATCGTTGCCCGCAGGGCCGCGCGCCGGCCATCGACCCGGGATTGTCGCCGCGCGGTGGCCGGTCTCGCGGGGGCAGCCCGAATCATGCCCACCGCGCGTCGCGGACTCGCCGCGATCGAGGGGCGTCGCGGCCTTGGGCTGGACACACTGTCAGGAATGGTTGACAGTTTGGCATCCGACGCCGACGGAGACTTCGCCATGCCGCTCGACCCCGCCCCCGGCCTCACCGCGCCCCGCCTCGGCGGCGCTGCCCGCGAGGGGCTCTGCACCGATTGCGGGGTCTCGCGGATGGGCGACGGCAAGGCCTGCGGCCGGGCCTGCCAGTTCATCCGCCCAGACTATCCGGCGCTGGAGCGGGCCGCCCACGGCCGCACCGCCGATCCCACCCGCGGCGAGGAAGGCTTCTTCGGCCCCTATCTCGCCATGCAGCGCGCCCGCCTGGCCCCGGCCGCCGAGGGCGCACAGTGGACCGGCATCACCACCGCGCTCGCCGCGCGCTTGCTGGAGACCGGCGCCGTGGACGCGGTGCTGACCGTCGCGCCCGACCCCGAGGACCGCTGGAAGCCGATGCCGGTGATCGTCACCGACCCGGAGGCGCTGGCGCAGTGCCGGGGCATGCGGATGGGCTACGCGCCGGTCGTGGCGCTGGCCGAGCCCGCCCGCGCCGCCGGCCATCGGCGCATCGCCATGGTCGGCATCCCCTGCCAGGTCTATGCCCTGCGCGCGCTGCCGGACACCGGCGCATCGCCATGATCGGCATTCCCTGCCAGGTCTATGCGCTGCGCGCGCTGGAGG
>PUNI01000207.1 GCA_003551745.1 Paracoccaceae bacterium
GACCCCGAGGCTGCCCAGCATCGCCTGCAGGATCAGCCGGTTGGTGGCGTTGTCGTCGGCCGCCAGAGCGCGCAGCCCGGCCAGTGCCCCGGCCGCGCCATCGGGCCGGGCCGCCCTGCCGGGCCCCGCGGTCGCCTCCGTCCGGAGCGGATCCTCTCCATCCTCGGCCCTGCCGGGCCCGACCGCCGGCGCGTCCGGGCGCGGGCCGTCTGGGGGCGGGTCGTCCGGGCGCGGAAGCTCCGCGGCGAGCGCGAGCGGCAGCACGACCCGCACCTCGGTGCCGGCGCCGGGCCGGCTGTCGATCGCGATCTCGCCGGACATGAGCCCCACGAGGCGCCGCACGATCGACATGCCGAGCCCTGTGCCGCCGAAACGCCGCGTGGTGGTGCCGTCGGCCTGCTCGAAATCCTCGAACACCCGCGCCAGCTGCTCGGGTGTCATGCCGATGCCGGTGTCGGCCACCACCAGCTCGACCGGTCCGTCGTCGGCCCCCCGCAGCCGGATGCAGACCGAGCCCGCCTCGGTGAACTTCACGGCGTTGCTGACGAGGTTGTGCAGGACCTGCTGGATGCGATGGGCATCGCCCAGCCGCGCCCGCTCGGCCCCGGCATCCGCCTCGACCGACAGCGCCAGACCCTTTTCCGAGGCACGCACGGCATGGATCGCCTCCACCCGCCGCGCGAGATCGGCGGGCAACACCGGCAGGCTCTCCAGCTGCAGCTTGCCGGCCTCGATCTTGGCGACGTCGAGCACGTCGTTGACGATGCCCAGCAGCATCTCGCCCGATTCGCGGATGGTGGCCAGCATGCGCCGGTGCCGGGGCGCCGAGAGCTCGCCCTCCAGCACCTCGGCCATGCCAAGCACCCCGTTCAGGGGCGTGCGGATCTCGTGGCTCATGTTGGCGAGGAATTGCGACTTCGCGCGGCTGGCCGCCTCGGCGCGCAGCGCCGCCGCGCGCAGCTCCGCCTCGACGCCGACCTGTTCCGTGATGTCGACGATCGAACAGACCACCCGCGCATCCAGCCCCTCGGCCCGGATCGGCGCGGCATTGACCGACAGCGCCCGGCGCTGCCCGCCGGGGCGGGCGATCGCGAAGCGGATGTCGCGCACGGTGCGGCCCTCGGCGAGCGCGCGCGAGAAGGGCAGCTCGCCGTCGGGCAACGGCCCGCCGTCGAGCGCGGTGATCCGCCAGGAGGCCGCATTGTAGCGGCGCCCCTGCAGCCGGCTCGCCTCCAGCCCCAGGATGCTCTCGGCCTCGCGGTTGGCGAAGATGATCGCACCGTCGGCATCGAGGGCGACGATGCCCGCCACGCTCGTCTCCATCATCCTGGCCAGATAGTCGCGCTCGGCCATCAACTGCGCCTCGAGCCGCTTGCGGTCGGTGATGTCGACATGGATGCCCGCGGTCTTGGCGGGCCGGCCCTCGGGATCCCGGGCGACGACGCGGCCGCGCGACAGCACCCAGAGCCAATGGCCGTCCTTGTGGCGCATGCGGAGCTCGTTGGCGAAGCTGTCCTCGCCCTGGCAGAGCTTGTCCACATGCTGGCGCTGCAGCATCGCCAGATCCTCGGGATGGACGAGTTCGGGAAAGCCGCAATGCGGCCGGCCGGCCAGCTCGGCATGGGTGTAGCCGAGCATCTCGGCCCAGCGGTCGTTGATGCGCTCGGTGCCGAGCACGAAATCGAACTCCCAGGTGCCGGCGGCCGCGGCGCCGAGGATCTCCTCCAGCCGCTCCTGGGCGCGCTTCAGCTCGGTGATGTCCATGTGCACGCCGGACATCACCGCCGGCCGACCCCGCGCGTCCCAGCGCACCACACGGCCGCGCGAGGCGACCCAGACCCAGTGGCCGGCCCGGTGGCGCATGCGCAGGTCATAGCCGAACTGGCCAAGCTCGCCGGCGTGCACCCGCTCCAGCTGCTTCTCGGCGGCGGCCAGATCCTCGGGGTGGGCCAGCCGGCGCCAGACATCGATCGTCAGCGGCGACAGGTCCTCCAGCGTGTAGCCCAGCATCGTCGCCCAGCGTTCGTTGATGAGGTTCTCGCCGGTGTCGAGCGTCCATTCCCAGGTGCCGGCCTCGGCGCCGTCGATGATGTCGGCGAGCCGCCGCTCGGCCTGCTTCAGCTCGGTCACGTCGATGGCCATGGCGACCCGGCCGCCATCATGGGTCGCCACATCGAGCACCCGCATCCAGGTGCCGTTGGCCAGCTGCCGCTCGATGGCCGTTCCCGGCGTGCTGTGCGCCTCCAGGCGGCGGGCCACCAGGGCGTCGGCATCGTCGTCGCGCGGCACCACGATGTCGCCGTTGTCGACCGCGGCGCGGAGGATCTCGGTGAAGGGCACGCCCGGCACCATCAGGCTGGCGGTGTTGGGATAGAGCTCGCGATGGCGGCTGTTGCACAGCACCAGCCGGTCTTCGGCGTCATAGAAGGCGAAGGCGTCGGGCAGCGCCTCCACCGCGGTCTCCAGTCGCAGGCGCGCATCGGTGGCCTCGCGCGCAAGGCTTTCCAGCGCGGCCTCTTGGGCCTTGCGGGCGGTGATGTCGGTCTCGATGCAGACATAGCCGGTACAGCGGTCGGCCGCGTCCATCAGCGGGTGCATGTCGACCTCGGTCCAGAACAGCTCGCCGTGGCGGGTGCGGTTGAGCAGCTCGCCGTGGGCGACCTTGCCCTCCGCAAGCTCGGCGTTGAGCCGCGCCAGCACGGCACGGTCGGTGTCCGGGCAGTGCAGGAGCTCGGCCGGCGTCTGCCCGCGCGCCTCCTGCAGCGGCCAGCCCGTGCGCGCCTCGAAGGCCGGGTTCACCCATTCGACCCGGCCCTCGACATCGAGCATCACCACGAGGTCGGTGGTATTGCGCGCGATGAGGCTCAGCCGCTCCATCTCGGCCTGCAACTCGCGCTCCTCGGTGACGTCGCGCGTCACGAAGACATATCCCGGCGCCTCGCCCGGGCGATCCGGCGCGCGCCGCGCCGCGGTCACCGCGAACCAGCGCAGGCCCCGGCCGGTCTGGGTCTTGAAGAGATGCGGGCCCGATCGCCCGGAGGCATCCACCTCGGCCATCACCTGACGCGACAGCGCGAGCATCCGCCGCGGCAGAACCTCTTCGTCCCGGCGGCCGAGAAAATGATCAGGCTCCGCCATCAGCTGATCGGCATCGGCGGTGTGCACGGCGACGTAGCGGCCTTCGGCGTCGACCTCGATCACCAGATCCGGCATCGCGTCGAGCGTGGCCTGCAGCCGGTTGCGCGCCTCGGCCAGGGAGTGCTGCGTGCGCGCGATCGCGGCCGCGGCCCGGCGGCGCTCCAGAAGCGACTGGATGCCATCGGCCACCGAGATCAGCAGCGCCTTCTCCACCTCGGAGAAGGCCCGGTGCGCGCGCACCGCGTCAAAGCCCGCCAGCCCCACCACCCGGCCGTCGCGCCGCATCGGCACCAGCAGCAGCGACCGGATCGACTGCGCGAGCAGATGGGCCCGAACCGGCGCCTCCTCGGGCATGGTGGCGGCATCCCACAGTTCGACCACACCGCCGGAGTCGAGCGCCGGCCACCAGGGCGCGAGAAGCTCGCCCGTCACGCCCTGGTTGAGGGCGATGGCAGGCTCGATGCCTTCGGCGACCCATTCATGCGAATTGTCCATGACCACCGGGCCGTCGCCATCGCCCCGGCAGGTGAACACATAGGTGCGATCGACCTCGCAGAACTGGCCAAGCTGCGCGAGGGCATGTTCGATGGCGTCGTCGATCTCGTCGAGCCCGGCGCGCAGCAACGCGTTGAGCACACCCACGACGAGAGCGTGCATCTGCACGGTGCGATCATCGCTGACCGGCGCCGCCGGCGCTGTCTCTGCCCTGAGCACGCAGCCCTCCTTGCGGCCGCCGGCCGGGCGCCCGGCCCGGCATGTCCCGACCCGTCCCGCGTATATCGCAAAGGTTGCGCAATTCCTATCCTGCGCAACCCGCCGTTAACCCTGCACCCGGCCGTGGCCCCAACCCTCGGCCGCTCAACCCGCCGCCAGAACCTCGATCTCGACGAGGAACTCCGGCCGGGTGAACCCCGCCACGATGACCAGCGTCGAGGCGGGCAGCCGGGGCTCGTCGGCCAGCCAGGCGTCGCGCGCCGCCATGTAGCCGGGCATGTGCGCCCGGTCGGTGACGAAGGCGTTGATGCGCACGACGTTCTGCCGGCCCATCCGCGCCTCGGCGAGAATCGCGTCGATGCTGGCGAAGCAGAGCCGCGCCTGCGCCTCGGCCCCCTCCGGCGCGGCATCGTCGGGGCCGACGCCGAGCTGGCCCGAGGCCACCAGCCAGCGCAGCCCCGGCGGCACCTCGACGGCATGGGCATAGCGCGCGAAGGGCGGTCGGATCGTGGGCGGGGTGATCTCTCGCATGGCAGGCTCCGTGTGGATCGCTGACCGACGGGCCAGCGGGATGGCAGGCGGGCGCCAGCCTGCCCCGCTCCCCGCCCGCTGACCAGAGCCGGCGCGGCGGCCCGTGGCGCGCGCCGCGAAAACCGGCACCCCGCCAAAACATGAGGCAGAGGCGAAGGGTTTCATTTGCTCCACGACCCGCATCTGCTAATTCGAGTTTCCGATGCGACCGGTGCGCCACAGCGTTTCGGTCAGCAGCGTCATCGAAGGCGACACACAGGGGGTAAGGCATGTCATCCATGGGCGAGAAACTTCTGCTCGGCGCCGGGGCGCTGGCGCTGTCGACGGCGGTGGCCGCGGCCAATGAAAGCGTCAGCTTCGGCACCAACTGGCTTCCGCAGGCCGAACACGGTGGCTTCTACCAGGCCATGGCCGACGGCACCTATGCCGAATGCGGGCTCGACGTCGAGATCGTGCCCGGCGGCCCGCAGGTAAACAACCGCGCGCTGATGATGGCCGGGCGCATGGATTTCCACATGGGCGGCAACCTGCTGGAGCTGTTCTCGGCGGCCGAGGAGGGCATTCCCATCGTCGCCGTCGGGGCCGCCTTCCAGAAGGAGCCTCAGGTGCTGCTGTCGCACCCCGGCGTCGCCGACAGCTGGGAGGAGCTGCGCGAGCTCGACCTGCTGATCGGCGATGCCGGCTTCGCCTCCTACTTCCAGTGGATGATCGCGGCGCATGGCTTCACGCCCGAACAGCGGCAGGGCTACACCTTCAACCCCGCGCCGTTCCTCGCCAACGATCAGCTCGGCATGCAGGGCTACCTGTCGTCCGAGCCCTTCGCGGTGGAACAGGAAGGCGGCTTCGTGCCGAACGTGTTCCTGATCGCCGACTATGGCTGGAACACCTACTCCACCATCATCGAGACGATGCGCGACACGCTGGAAAACCGCCCCGAGGTGGTGGAGTGCTTCGTCACCGGCTCGATCGAGGGCTGGTACACCTTCCTCTACGGCGACAACGAGGCCGGCATCGCGGCGATCATGGAGGCCAATCCCGAGATGAGCCGCGACAAGATCGACTTCGCCATCGCCAAGATGATCGAGGAAGGCATCGTCGATTCCGGTGACACGCTGGAGCTGGGCATCGGCGCGATGACCGAGGAGCGCGTCGGAAGCTTCTTCGACCTGATGGTGGAAGCCGGCGTCGTCAGCCCCGACATCGACTGGCAGCAGTCGGTGGATACCTCCTTCGTCAACCAGGGTCTCGGGCTCGACATGCGCCCGCAGTGAGGCCCCGCCGCGACCGGGCGCCGCGCCGGCGCCCGGCCAGCCCCCGCACGCACGAATGCCGGCGATGACCCCACGCCCCCTCCGCCCGCCGGGCCAGCGGCCCAAGGTTCTGGAACTCGCCGAGGTCGACAAGACCTTCGCCGGCAATGTCGTGGCCCTGCGCGCGATGTCGCTGGCGGTGAACGAGGGCGATTTCCTGTCGCTGCTCGGCCCCTCCGGCTGCGGCAAGTCCACCGCGCTGCGCCTGATCGCGGGGCTGTCGGAGCCCTCGCGCGGGCGCATCGTCTGGGAAGGCGGGCGCGGCGAGAACGATCTCGGCGTCGTCTTCCAGGAACCCACGCTGATGCCCTGGGCGACGGTGGCGCAGAATGTCTGGCTGCCGTTCCGCTTGCGCGGCCGCGCCTATGCCAGCGTCCGCGACGACGTGCTGGAGGCGCTCAAGCTGGTGGGGCTCGAGAGCTTCCAGACCGCCTATCCGCGCGAACTGTCGGGCGGCATGAAGATGCGCGTCTCGATCGCCCGCGCCATGGTCACCCGCCCGCGGGTGATCCTGATGGACGAGCCTTTCGCGGCGCTCGACGAGATCACCCGCTTCAAGCTGAACAATGATCTGCTGGCGCTGAAGGCGCGGATCGGCTGCACGGTGATCTTCGTCACCCATTCGGTGTTCGAGAGCGTGTTCCTGTCGGACCGGATCGTCGTGATGGCCGCCCGGCCGGGGCGGGTGATCCGCGAGTTGGCCGTCGATGCCCCCTACCCGCGCGACGAGGCCTTCCGCACCTCGCCGGAATACGCCGGCTGGTGCCGCGCCACCTCGGAGGCCCTGCAGGACGCGATGGGAGAGGCGGCGTGAAAGCTCTGGCGAGCAAGTGGGCTCACGATGCAGTTTGCCATGCGGCCTGCCATGCATGCCAACATGGCAGGCAGAGATGGCCCTCAGGGGCGGGGCGACGGCCGCGCGCGGCGCGGCAAGCCGAGGAACTGCTTGAGCAGGGTCCAGGCCAGCAGCCCGCCGGCGAGAAACAGCGCGAAGCTCCAGAAATTGGCGTAGAGGCCCAGATCCTTCGGCCCCTGGATCGCCAGCACCGCCACCGCCACCACGAGGGCGATGCCGGCCATCACCAGCCGGTCGATCCACATCCAGCGGGCATCGGGCGCGGCGCCCTCGACCTCGGCGGCGACCCGCTCCACGAAGGCCTCCGTGCTTTCCGCCCGGCCGTCGCCGTGGCGCAGGGCGCGAACCCTGGCGGCGGCGAAGCTCTGCGGCTGGCCGGTCTCGGCGCAGACCGCCTCGAGCACCGGGCCGCGCGCATCCCGGCGCAGCGCGCGCACCCGCACCGGGCGGGCCTGCGGCGCGCCGTCCGGCCCCGCCAGCTCCAGCGTCACGCTCTCGGGCTGCCTGAGCAGCGTCACGGGCTGTGCCATCTCTCCGCCTCCCCGACTCGGTGCGCAGGGCCGAAAGCCTGCGTCCGCCCCGGCGGGCCGGTCAACCCCCTTGCCGCCCGGCGGCGGGAGGCAGCGCCATGAGCCTGGCTCGGCACGACACCGCACCCGAGACCGCGCCCGAAGCCCGCGCTGCCGCCGTCGCGGCCGGCGCCGCCCCCGCCGGGCTCGACGCCGAGGCCCTGCGCCGCCTGCGCCGCCAGCGCTTCGACCGCATCGCCCGCTGGGCGCTGCCGCTGCTGGTGCTGATCGCCGTCATCGGGCTGTGGGACTGGATCGTGGTGACCAACGAGATCCCGCATTTCATCCTGCCGCGTCCCGGGCTGGTCCTCCAGACCCTGATCCGCGACTGGCCGATGCTCTTCGACGCGCTGCTGGTGACGCTCCAGATCACGCTCATGGCGCTGGCGGTGGCGGTGATCGGCGGGGTCGGACTGGTGGTGCTGTTCACCCAGTCGCGGCTGGTGGAGATGTCGTTCTACCCCTATGCGGTGATCCTGCAGGTCACGCCCATCGTGGCCATCGCGCCGCTGATCTTCATCTATGTGGACAGCCGCATCGCGGGGCTGCTGATCTGCGCCTGGATCGTGGCCTTCTTTCCGGTGCTGTCGAACACCACGCTGGGGCTGAACTCCACCGACCGCAACCTGCGCGACCTCTTCCAGATCTACGGCGCGACCCGCTGGCAGACGCTGCGCTTCCTGCAGCTGCCCTCGGCCCTGCCCTATTTCCTCGGCGGCCTGCGAATCGCCGGCGGGCTCGCGCTGATCGGGGCGGTGGTGGCGGAATACGTGGCCGGCACCGGCGGGATCGGCTCGGGCCTTGCGTTCCGCATCCTCGAGGCGGGCTACCGGCTCAACATCCCGCGGATGTTCGCCGCCCTGCTGCTGATCGCGGCGACCGGGGTGGTGATCTTCGCCGGGCTGTCGCTTCTCAGCCATCTGCTCTTGCGCAAATGGCATGAAAGTGCCCTGAAGCGCGAGACATGACCGCCTTTCGCACCCTGCCCGACTCCGGCCGCATCCGGCTGGAGAACCTGACCCTGCCCGGCTGCCTCCTCGGCCGCCCAGAGCCGGAGGTCAGGGCCGCGCTGACGATCGAGGACGGGCGGATCGTCGACGGCCCGGGCGGCACGGTCTGCGACATGGCCGGCGCCATGGTCTTCCCGGCCTTCACCGACATGCACACCCATCTCGACAAGGGCCACATCTGGCCGCGCAGCCCCAACCCCACCGGCGCCTTTGCGGACGCGCTGGCCACCGTCCAGGCCGACCGCACCGCGCTCTGGACCGCCGAGGACGTCCGCGCCCGCGCCGATTTCGCGCTGCGCTGCGCCTTCGCCCACGGCACCCGCGCGATCCGCACCCATCTCGACGCGATCCCGCCGCAGGACGAGATCTCCTTTCCCGTCTTCCGCGAGCTGCGCGAGGCGTGGCGCGGCCGGATCGACCTGCAGGCGGTCTGTCTGGTGGTGGCCGACGGGGTGGAGCCCGACGGCACCGGCCCTTTCGCCCGCACCGCCGACATCGTGGCCGAATCGGGCGCCGTGCTGGGCATGGTCCCCCTGATGCTGCCCGACATCAAGGACCGCCTGCGCGCCTTCTTCCGCCTCGCCGAGGCCCGCGGGCTGCCGGCCGACTTCCACGTCGACGAGACCGGCGACGCCTCCGTCGCCAC
>PUNI01000531.1 GCA_003551745.1 Paracoccaceae bacterium
ATCGATGCGCGCTCGCCGGCCGAGTTCGCGGAGGATCATCTGCCCGGCGCCGTCAATCTTCCGGTGCTCGACGATGCCGAGCGCGGCCGCATCGGCACGATCTATGTGCAGGAGAGCCGCTTCCGGGCACGGCGGATCGGGGCCGCCCTGCTGGCCCGCAATGTCGCCCGGCATCTGGAGGGGCCGCTCGCCGACCGGGACGGCGGCTGGCGGCCGATGGTCTATTGCTGGCGCGGGGGGCAGAGGTCGGGCGGTTTCGCGGCCATCCTGGCGCAGATCGGCTGGCGGGTCGGCGTTCTGGACGGGGGCTATCGCAGCTGGCGGCGGCTGGTCGTGCGCCTGCTCTACGAGGGCCCGCTGCCCGGGCCGCTGATCGCGCTCGACGGAAACACCGGTACCGCCAAGACGGAGCTTCTGGGCCTGCTGGCCGAGCGGGGGGTGCAGACGGTGGATCTCGAGGCGCTGGCCGACCACCGGGGCTCGTTGTTCGGGGGGCTGCCGGACGCGGCGCAGCCGGGGCAGAAGCGGTTCGAGACGGGTCTCGCAGCGGCGCTCGCGGCCTTCGATCCGGGCCGGCCGGTCGTGGTGGAAGCGGAGTCGGCCCGGATCGGCGCGCTTGTCCTGCCCCCGTCCTTCTGGTCCGCCCTGCGCTCTGCGCCGCGCCTGCAGATCGTCGCCCCGCTCGCGCAGCGCGCCGCCTATCTTTCCAGAGCCTATGCCGATCTGACCGCCGACCCGGCCCTCCTGATGGGCGTGATCGAACGGCTACGCCCCTACCATGCGCGCGATGCGATCGCGCGCTGGCAGGCGCTTGCGGCGGCCGGGGACTTCATCGGTCTGGCCGGCGAGCTGATGGCGCAGCATTATGATCCTCGATATGCGCGTGCTCGCGCGCGGCAGACCGTGCCAACGCGCGCGTTCGCGGCCGAGACGCTGGACCCGGACGGGCTGCAGGCGCTGGCCGACCGGATCGCGGCCAGTCTGAGCGATACGGGCCGGCGGGCGCTCAGCCCAGCCTGATTTCCGGCGCACCCGCGACCACATGGCCGATCACCGCGGCGGCGGCAAAACCCTCGGCGCGCAGGGCGGCCACCAGAGCGGAGGCATCCTCGGCAGGAACGGCAGCCAGCAGGCCGCCCGCGGTCTGGGGGTCCACGAGCAGCCGGCCAAGCGCGTCATCGGGGAGCTGGGCACGACCGGCGATCGCGGCCAGGTTTGCGGGGGCGAGGCTCGAGGCATGGCGCGCGCTCGCCGCCGCCGCCCCCGGGAGAAGCGGGATCGCCGCGGGGTCGAGCCGCGCCGCGACGCCGCCGGCATCGAGCATCTCCAGCAGATGCCCGGCCAGCCCGAACCCCGTGACATCGGTCATGGCCCGGGCCAAAGGTGCCAGCAGCCGCGCCGCCGCGCCCTGTGGCTGGGCCATCTGCGCCCAGGCCGCGGCGATGTCCGGCCCCCAGGCATCGCGGGCCATCTCGGTGGCCATCAGCGTGCCGGTGCCGAGCGCCTTGGTCAGCACGAGCGCGTCGCCCGCTTGCGCCCCCGCCTTGGGGACCGGCCGTTCCGCAAGACCCGTCACCGTGAAGCCCAGCATCAGTTCGGCGCCGAGCGCCGAATGCCCGCCCGCGATCTCGGCGCCCTCCGCCCCGAAGACCTCGGCCGCGGCGCCCATGATCTCGGCCAGCGTCCGCGCCTGCAGCGCCTCGGACATCCGTGGCAGGGTGATCTGGGCAAGCGCGACCTGCGGTGCCGCGCCCATCGCCCAGATGTCTCCCATCGCGTGCACGGCCGCGATCCGGGCCATCAGGGCAAAATCCTCGGTGAGCGCGCGCAGATGGTCGGTCGTGATGAGCTGCACGCCCGCGCCGTGGCGCAGGACGGCGGCATCATCGCCCGGTCCGGCGAGCAGGTCGTCGCGCGCCGGGGCGGGCAGGGCGGCGAGGGCCGCGTCGAGGGCGCCGGCTCCCAGCTTGGCGCCGCAGCCCGCACAGAGCGGCCGGCCGTCGGCCAGCGCCTCCCGAACGCCCGCGGCCACTGTGGCGGGCAGCGGCGGCGCCGGCATCGGCGGCAGATCGGAGAGCGCGCGCATGAAGCGCGCATCGATCGCATCCTTCAGCCGCCACAGCCAGCGCCCGTCGAGCGTCAGCCCCCATTTGTCGGCGACGGCGCCCTTGCCCCCCGTGGACACGAGCTTGAGGTAGTCGCGCTGCGGGCGGTAGGCACGCAGTCGCCCCGCGCCGAGGGCCGCGCGCAGGTTGTGCCAGAGCACCGGCGCCTGCCGCACGGCGAAGACCCCGGCCTTTGGCAGCGGCGCGGCGCGGAGATGCGCGCAGTCGCCGACCGCGAAGACCGCGGGATCGGTGACGCTGCGCAGATGGGCGTCGATCGTCACATGGCCATCGGTCAGGTCGAGACCCGTGGCGCGCAGCCACGGCTGGGGGCGCGCCCCCGCCGCGCCGACCACCAGCGCCGCGGGCAGACGGCTGGCATCGTGAAGCTCGACCGCCTCCGCCGTGATCGCCACGGGTCGGACGCCCGTGCGCAGCGCAACGCCGAGCCGCGTCATGTGGCCCAGCAAACCAGCCCGGCTCCGCGGGCTCAGCCCCGGCAGCGCCATCGGCCCGGCCTCGATGACCGTGACCTCGGGCCGGTGTCCGCTGCTGCCCAGCCGGTAGGCCATCGCGAGCGCGATCTCGACGCCGGCCACGCCGCCGCCGATCACCGCCACCCGGGGCGGTGCGCCGGCGGCGACGTCCTCCAGAAAGCGGGCCCAGCGGGTGGCATAGACGGCCAGCGGCTTGGCCGGCACGGCGTGTTCCGAAAAGCCCGGAAGCTCCGCCATCGTCGATGTGATGCCGATGTCCAGAGAGACGACATCATAGGCGACCGGCGGGCGGCCGGCGAGATGGACGCGGCGGGCCGCGCGGTCGATGCCGGTGGCGCGGTCTAGGATCAGCCGCGCGCCGGCATGGCGCGCCAGTCGCACGAGGTCGATCTCCAGCGCATCGCGGGGGTAAAGCCCGGCGATGTGGCCGGGCAGCATGCCTGTGTAGGGTGCGGTGGGATCGGGGCTGATGAGCGTCAGCCGTGCCCCGGGCAGCGGCTTCATGCCCCAGCGCCGCAGCACCAGCGCGTGGGCATGGCCGCCGCCGATGAGCACGAGGTCGCGGGTCAGCGGCAAGGTGGCGGGCGGCATGTCGGTCTCCGGCGGGGGCGCCCGCGCTCTGCCTGCAGCGGCGGGCCGGAACAAGGGGGCAGGCGGTCGCGGCCCGCCTCAGGCGGCGAGAATGCGCGCCTCGATCTCCGCCGGATCGCCGCCCTCGGCGGCCGCGGCCTGCACCGCACGGGCCCGCAGATCGGGCAGGCGCTTCAGAAGCCGGAGGAACCGCGCCTCGTCGAGCCGCAGCAGCGTGCAATGGGTGATCGCCTTGACGCGGCCGCGCCGCACCTGCCGTCCGCTCAGCATCGCGATCTCCCCGAACATCTCTCCACGTCCGAGGCGCGTCGTCTGCCCGGCGATGTCGCGTTCGACCGCGCCCGAGGCGATGAAGAAGACCGAGCGCACCGTGCTGCCGCGACGCAGCAGGACGTCACCCGGCTCGGCATAGATGGTGACCAGAGCCCGGGCCAGGCGGCGCTGCTGGCTCTCGGTCAGCCCTGCGAACATCGGCAGCTGCGTGACCATTTCGCGCTTGTGCAGCGACAGGTCCAGCCGCGGTCGTACCTCCGCGGCCCGGCGGCGCGCGCGCACCTGCAGCATCAGGCTGTTGTAGAGATCCGTGCCGATCAGCCCGTCGTCATAGCTCGCCTCGATCTCACGTTCCTCGAGGCGTACCCGGGTGCGCCGGATGAAGCTGCGCTCGAGCGCATCGGCATAGCCGGGATACTGCAGCCGCAGCCCCTCGATCTCCCTGTCCAGTTCCTCGATGCGGCGCGAGAGCACCTCGTGGAGAAGGTCGGTCACGCGGCGGCCGTGGATGCGCAGGATCCGGTCGTCGAGGAAATCCTGCAGGTCGCGCAGGATCATCCGGGTGATCAGGATCACCTCGAAGCGCGCCGCCACCAGATCGGCCAGCGGCCGCGAGATGCCCAGTGATCTGTGCAGCGCCGAGGCCAGCCGGTGGCCGCGGCCATGGGCGATGTTGGCCCGGGCGACGGCGCGATAGGCCGTGCGTCCGCCGCTGCGCGTCGCCTCGATCAGCCGCGCGGCATCGGCCAGCATCCGCTCGATCAGCCGCGAGGAGATCGTGCGTTCGCGAAACCCCTCCAGGATCATCTCGCGCTCGCGGCCGGCGAGGGTGACCAGCCCCAGTGTCAGCCGGTCACGGTCGAGGATCTCTTGCGACTCCTCGGCCGCCTCCACGGCCGCGTCCAGTCGTTCCGCGAAGGCCTTCGCCTCGCCGCGTGCGATCTCGCGGGTCATGCCGTGGCGTTGGGTGGCCTCGGCCATCTCCTCGCGCACTGTCTGCAGCGCCACGGCCACGACCTGCTTCTGCAGCGCCGCCTCCAGCGGGCTCAGCCGGTCGATCCGCAACCGGCGGATGATCCAGCGCAGCGTGGTGCCCTGCACCAGCAGGGTGAACAGCGTGAACCCCGTCGCCAGCACCGCGACCAGCCTCTGGGCGTCGGCCGGGATTGCCGGGTTCTCCGTCACCGCCAGCGCCAGCGCCAGCGTGACCGCCCCGCGCAGGCCGCCCCAGAGGATGACCACCTTGTAGCCGATGCTGATCGGCGGCGAGAGCCGGGCCAACCGCAACAGCGGCAGAACTCCGAACAGCGTCACCGCCCGTGCCACCGTGGCGGCCACCACCACCACCCCGACCAGCGCCACGTCCCACCAGGTGATCGTGTCGAGCAGCCGCGGTACCAGAAGCGCTGCCAGAATGAAGACCAGCGAGCCCGCCCAGTACGCCAGCAGCTCCCAGGTGTCGCGCAGATAGGCCCAGTTCGCCGGCGGCAGCCGTGCCGGCCCGGCGAGGTTCAGCGTGGCGCCGGCCGCCACCACCGCCACCACCCCGGAAACCGACAGAAGCTGTTCGGCCACGATATAGGTGATGTAGGGCAGCGCGAGGCTGAGCGAGACCTGGGCGAGCCGCCGCGAGCCCAGCCACTCCATCATCGTGACCAGCGCGCGCGCGATCAGATAGCCGCTGAGCCCGCCCAGACCGAGCTGCGCGACGAAGGTCAGCCACTGCGTCGCCAGCTTCGGCTCGCCGGCGCCGGGCAGGGTCAGGGCAAGAAAGGCGCCGAACAGCGCGATGGCCGCCGCATCGTTGAGCAGGCTCTCGCCCTCGATCAGCCGCGTCAGCCGGCGGGGCGCCCCGATCTCGCGGAAGATCGACACCACGGCGGAGGGATCGGTGGTCGCCACGATGGCGCCCACCAGCAGGCACACCACCAGCGGCTGCGCGGCGAAGGGCAGAAGCGCGAAGCCGATCACGAAGGTCGACACGACCACCGCCAGCACTGCCATCACGAGGATCGGCACCCAGTCGTCGAGCATCCGCCGCAGGTTGAGCGTCAGCGCCACCTGGAAGAGCAGCGTCGGCAGGAACACATACAGGAAGGTCTGCGCCCCGACCGGCAGTTCGAGGATCGAGATCGCCAGCGGGTCGAGCGCGTCGGTGAGGTCGGTGAAGAGCAGATGCGTGGCGGCCGCGCCGATCGCGATCCCGATGATCGCCAGAAGCGCCGTGAACGGCAGCCGCAGCCGCTCGGCCAGCGGCTGGCCGAGGCCGATGACCACGAACAGCGCCGCGAGGACGCTGAGAAAGGCGACGAGATCCATGCGCTGGCCGAGTTGCGGTCGGTGGGTGCTCCTCGTCTAGAATGCACCACTAACGACCTGAAGCAACGCAAAAACTGGCGACGCTCCGGGATGTCCGCGGGCCTGCGGCGACCGGCTCTGCCCGCGATCCCGCCATGCATCGGACCCGGCCGGTCGAGCGCCCACGCCGCCGGGCGCCGGGGCGCGCCAGACTTGCGCGCTGCAATGCGCGCGGTTACATCGGTCGGGCGTGGCCCTCTTAGCTCAGCTGGCCAGAGCAACCGCCTTGTAAGCGGTAGGTCGTCCGTTCGAATCGGACAGGGGGCACGCGCATCCACGGCATCCGTCGCAGAGCTTTCGGCAGGGCGACCACGGGTCGGCCATGTCCCATGCCATTTCGATGACGGCCGCGGACGGGCAGGCGCGCAGGCGCACGCCCTCCCGCCGCCGCGTCAGCCCCGCGCCTTAAGTGGCAGCGGCGGCGGACGGGTGCCGGCGGTCAGCGCGCCGCGGGCGGCCTGCAGGCTGATCTCGCCGCCCACGTCGAGTTGCAGCAGGAACAGCAGCAGCGACCGGCCGGTCACCAGGAAGTCATGGCCGAAGGCGAAATCCTCCGGCTCGGCCAGCTCCGGCCTGTTGGTGTCCAGAAGCAGCATCCAGTGCAGCCCCGCGGGGGGCTCGGGCAGGGCGAAGGGCACCGCGTCGTGGTGGGCATTCACAATCATCAGGAGCGTCGAGTCGCCCGCCGGCTTGTGGATGCCGGTGGCCTGCGCGCGGCCGTCGAGCACCATGCCGAAGCAGCGGGTGTTCGGGTCGTCCCAATGCGCCGTCTCCATCGGCGCGCCCGCGGGCGTGATCCAGCTCACGTCGCGCACGCCGAACTCCGCGTCGAGTTCGCCGGTCAGGAAGCGGTTGCGGTGCAGCAGCGGAAACCGGTGGCGCAACTCGATCAGCTTGCGGGTGAAGGCAGAGAGCGCCGCGCCGTCCTCATCGATCCCTTCCCAGTCCACCCAGGAGATCTCGTTGTCCTGGCAATAGGCGTTGTTGTTGCCCCGCTGGGTGCGTCCGAACTCGTCGCCCGCCAGCAGCATCGGCGTTCCCTGCGCGAGCATCAGCGTGGCCAGCATGTTGCGCTTCTGCCGTTCGCGCAGGGCGCGGATGTCCGGGTCGTCGGTCGGCCCCTCGGCGCCGTGGTTGAAGCTCAGGTTGTGGCTGTGCCCGTCGTTGCCGCCCTCGCCGTTGGCGTCGTTGTGGCGCTCGTTGAAACTCACCACGTCGTTGAGCGTGAATCCGTCATGGGCGGCAACGAAGTTGACACTGGCCCAGGGCTTGCGGCCGCGGCGGTCGAACTTGTCGCCCGAGGCCGTCAGCCGGCGGGCGAGATCTGCGGCCTGGCCCTCGTCGCCCCGCCAGAACGCGCGCACCGTGTCGCGAAAGGCGTCGTTCCACTCCGCCCAGCCCGGCGGGAACCCCCCCACCTGATAGCCGCCGGGGCCGAGGTCCCAGGGCTCGGCGATCAGCTTCACCCGGCTCAGCACCGGGTCCTGCCGGCAGCTGTCGAGAAACCCGCCGCCCTCGTCGAAGCCGTGGTCCTCGCGGCCGAGGATGGTGGCAAGGTCGAAGCGGAAGCCGTCGACCCGCATCTCCTCCACCCAGTAGCGCAGGCTGTCGGTGACGAGCTGCAGCACCCGCGGGTGGCTGAGGTTCAGCGTGTTCCCGGTGCCCGTGTCGTTGATGTAATGCCGCCGGTCGGGAGCGAGGCGATAGTAGCTGGCGTTGTCGATCCCCCGGAACGACAGCGTCGGGCCCAGCTCGTTGCCTTCGGCGGTGTGGTTGTAGACCACATCGAGGATCACCTCGATGCCGGCATCATGCAGCCGGGCGACCATCTGCTTGAACTCGCGCAGGCTGCCGGTGGCGGAATAGCCGAGCTCGGGCGCAAAGAAGCTCAGCGTGTTGTAGCCCCAGTAGTTGCGCAGCCCCTTCTCGATCAGGTGCTGGTCCTGGGCGAAGGCGTGCACCGGCATCAGCTCGATCGCGGTGATCCCGAGCCCGCGCAGATAGGCCACCATCTCCTCGCTGGCGAGCCCCGCATAGGAGCCGCGCAGCCGCTCCGGCACCGCCGGGCAGCGCATGGTCATCCCGCGCAGATGCGCCTCGTAGATCACCGTGCGCTCCCACGGGACGGCGGGTGCCTGCACCCGGCCCCAGCCGAAGGCCGGGTCCACCACCCGGCAGCGCGGCATGAACGGCGCGCTGTCGCGGGTGTCGAAGCTCAGATCGCCTTCGCCGACGGTATAGCCGAAGAGTGCGTCGTCCCAGGTCACGGTGCCGGTGAGGCCCTTGGCATACGGGTCGAGCACAAGCTTGTTGGGGTTGAACCGATGCCCCTCCCCGGGCGCATAGGGGCCGTGGACGCGATAGGCGTAATGAGTGCCGGGCTGCGCGTCGGGCAGATAGCCGTGCCAGACCTCGTCGGTGTATTCCGGAAGCGCGATGCGTCCGACCTCCGCGCCGCCGTCGTCCTCGAAGAGGCACAGTTCCACTGCGGTCGCGTTGGCCGAGAACAACGCGAAGTTCACCCCCAGCCCGTCCCAATGCGCTCCCAGCGGGAAGGGTTTGCCCTCGCGGATTCGGATGCGGCTGGTGAGGGGCATGACGAGGCTGCTCGGGCTGTCGACGGGGTCTGCCTCGTTCTAGGCCGGACGTGCTGCCCCGTCCATCTGCCGTCCCGCCGGCGCCGGGGCGGCGGCGCCCATGCCGTGGCGCCCGCGACGAGGCCCGGCCCCGGAAACGGGGGGCATTCAGGGGATGTCACGCAGCGTCAGGGCGGAACTGGCGGCGCGGGCGTCGATGCGGCGATTTGTGGGGGTCTTCGCCCAGTCGGAAGCAAGGCCGTCCGGCCAGATCACGCGCAGCTGCGCCGTTTCGGCCTCACCGAG
>PUNI01000489.1 GCA_003551745.1 Paracoccaceae bacterium
ATAGAGGAACGCCGTCATGACCGCCAGCCCCGCTCTCGCCCAGCAGGGCCTCCAGCGCGGCGGGCGTGGCGGCGATCACCTGAAGCGTGGCGCGATCCTCGTCGGTCAGGAAAGGGTGCAGATGCACGGTGATCTCGGCCCCCGCCGTCCGGGTCACCTCGGTCGCCACCGATTGCGCCAGTGCCCCGGTTGCCCAGCCCAGCCCCGCCGGGGCTGCCGCGAGGATCATCGTCGCTGCGAGGATGCGCATCACCGTCTCCATCTCCGCTCGGCCGTCCGGGCTGGACTGGGCCGCCACCATTGCTACCGTCGCTCAACTCCCTGCGACCCGGATAGAGGAACGCCGTCATGACCGCCAGCCCCGCTCTCGCCCCCGTGCTCGCCCGGATCGACGACCAGATCGTGGCGGCCACCGAACGGCTGATGGCGTTGCTGCGCATTCCCTCGATCTCGACCGACCCGGCCTACAAGGCCGATTGCGAGGCCGCAGCCGATTGGCTTGTGGACGATCTGGCGAGCTTCGGGCTCGCCGCCTCCAAGCGGCCCACGCCGGGTCATCCGATGGTGGTGGCGCATGGAGAGGGCACCGGACCGCATCTGCTGCTCTACGGACATTACGACGTGCAACCAGTTGATCCACTTACACTCTGGGATCGCGACCCTTTCGATCCGGCGGTCGAGGAGACGCCGTATGGAAAGGTGATTCGCGCGCGGGGCGCGGCCGACGACAAGGGCCAGTTGATGACCTTCGTCGAGGCCATGCGCGCCTGGGTGGCGGTGCACGGGTCGCTGCCCGTCCGCGCCTCGGTGTTCCTCGAGGGCGAGGAGGAATCGGGCTCGCCCTCGCTGGTGCCCTTCCTCGAGACGCATGCCGACGAGCTGCGCGCGGATCTCGCGATGATCTGCGACACCGGCATGTTCGACCGCGAGACCCCGGCGATCACCACCATGCTGCGTGGCCTGGTGGGCGAGGAGGTGACGATCCATGCCGCCGACAAGGACCTGCACTCGGGCATGTTCGGCGGCATAGCGCAGAACCCGATCCGGGTGCTGGCACGCATCCTCGCGGCGCTTCACGACGATCAGGGCCGGGTCACGCTGCCGGGCTTCTATGACGGCGTGCCGGAGCTGCCCGAGGAGGTGCGCGCGCAATGGGAGGGGCTGGGCTTCGATGCGGCGGCCTTCCTCGGCGGGGTGGGGCTCTCGCAGCCTGCCGGCGAGGCCGGGCGTTCGGGCCTGGAGATGATCTGGTCGCGGCCGACCTGCGAGATCAACGGCATCACCGGCGGCTACACCGGGGCAGGCTTCAAGACGGTGCTGCCGGCGCAGGCTTCGGCCAAGGTGAGCTTCCGTCTGGTCGGCAGACAGGATCCGCAGGCGGTGCGGGCCGCCTTCCGCGCGCATGTGCGCGCCAGGCTGCCGCCGGACTGCCGCGCCGAGTTCGCCGAACATGGCGCTTCTCCCGCCTCGGTGATGACCATCGACGATCCGGCCTTTGAGGCCGCGCGGCAGGCGCTGTCCGCGGAATGGCCAAGGCCGGCGGCTTTCATCGGCTCGGGCGGGTCGATCCCGGTGGCGGGCTATTTCAAGACGGTGCTCGGGATGGAATCGATGCTGATCGGCTTCGGCCGCGACGACGATCGCATCCACAGCCCGAACGAGAAATACGACATGGAGGCGTTCCACAAGGGAATCCGCAGCTGGGCCCGCATTCTCGACGCGCTCGCCTCCCGCTGAGGCGCCGCCGGCGCTGTCGATGACCTGTCGCTCTTCGAAACTGGCGCGGTTGACGGGACTCGAACCCGCGACCCCCGGCGTGACAGGCCGGTACTCTAACCGACTGAGCTACAACCGCGCAGGGTCTGACGGAGGGGCGGACGGTGGCGCGGTTGACGGGACTCGAACCCGCGACCCCCGGCGTGACAGGCCGGTACTCTAACCGACTGAGCTACAACCGCGCAGCGTCCGCCGGAGCACACTCCGGACCTCGCCGTGCATAGGTATCGGGGTCGGGCGCGTCAAGGCGAAAGGCGCCGCCGTTGCTCCGGGACATGCCCGTTTTCCCAGGTCGCGATTCGTTCCGAACGGTGAGCCGCGGCCGCCCCGGCCCACGCCACGCGGCCTGATGCAGGCCGTAACGTTGCAGACGGGTGACATCCGGGCGAATCCTCGGCCGTCAGATAAACGGCGGAGCGGAACCTCTTGGCATCGGCAGAATTGCGCCCCTAGCCTGCTGAAGCTTGCGTGAGCTGCCAACTCGACCGGACGCATGCGGGGGATGGAATGATCGACGGGTCTCGCCGGACCTTCCTGTCCGGCTGTGCGGCCGCGCTGCTGGGCGCGGCGGCCCTGCCGGGCCGGGCGCTGGCCCAGCCCGCCATGCCGGTGCCGCAGGTGCCGCACCGCCACCACCATGTACGGGTGGATGCGGGCTCGCCGGAACACGCCCGCGTGGCGCTCACCTTCGACGACGGGCCGCACCCGCGCCTGACCCCGCGGCTGCTCGACATTCTGCGCGCGCGCCGCGTTCGGGCCACCTTCTATCTGATCGGCAACCGGGTGCGGGCCTATCCGCTGCTTGCGCGGCGGATCGTCGAGGAGGGTCACGAGATTGGCAACCACACCTGGGAGCATCCGGTGTTGAGCCGCCAGGGGGCCGATCGGGTGCTGCGGGAGGTCGATCGCTGCGCCCGGATCGTCTACGAGACGGTCGGGCATGTGCCCGTCACCATGCGCCCGCCCTATGGCATGATCACCGCGCGGCAGGCCGAGATGGTGTTTGCCGAGCGCAACATGCCCACGGTGATGTGGTCGGTCGATCCCGAGGATTGGCGCGGCCCCGGCGCGGCGGCGGTGACCCGGCGGATCCTGCGCGCCGCCCGGCCTGGCGCGATCATCCTGTCGCACGAGATCCACGCCGGCACGATCGCGGCCATGCCCGCCACCATCGACGGGCTGCTGGCGCAGGGGCTGAGGCTGGTGCCGATCTCGACCATGCTGGGCTGGGAGCCCTGGGGGCCGCGCCCGAGCCCGCTGCGGCTCGCCGCGGCCGGAACCTAGCCGGCGGCGTTGTCCCCCGCCCGCAGCCGCTCGATCCCGCCGCGCCCGGCCTCCACCGCCGCGTCTCCGCCACGTCCTCCGGGACCGCCGCGCAGTCCGCGCGGGGCTCGGTCTCTCCAGAGCCTGGCTTTCCTCCGACAGGAAACCGGCGAATCGCCTGGGGCGGCCGAACGCAACGCATCGTGGAACTCAACGGCATCGAAACCCGCCGCCGTGGCGTGCCTGCCCCGCGCCTCCAGCGGCAGACCGCGCCACAGATGGCCCGGATTGGCCGAAGACCGCACCCCTTGCCCTCGACAGCGCCGCCCCGCCCGTTACCTTCGCCAGCAGCGTTGAAGGCGCAACAGGGTGCGCGAGGGAGCGCGATGTGATCTTTCTGGTGACGCCCGGAACGGTGTCGAACCCGCGCAAGCTGCGGGGCGGCCAGCCGCCGAAGAAGATCCTCGCGGGCCTGTCCAGCATCTTTCCGCGCGGCCTGATGCTCAGCCCGATCTGGTGGCGCTTCGCGCTGGAATATCCGCTCCTGCGTTACAGCTTCGCGCTGACGCCCTTTCCGGTGGCGATGCTGATCTGGCCCGACCTCGCACTGCCCATTTCGGGCGCGCCGCTCTTGATGTTCATCTTCATCAACTTTATCGAGGGCGAGTTGCTGTCCTATTCCAGCCGCGAGCGGCGCGAGAAGGTGTTGCCCGCGGCCGAATCGGCGCGCCGGATGGATCTATTCCGCCATCGCGCGCGCAGCCTGCTCACCAAGATCGCGGCCGGGCGCGATCTGCGCGAGGGGGAACTGACGCTGGTGGTGGAGCAGTCGCCGATGGCCCCGGTGCCGCCGCTCACGGTGATCTCGCTGCAGTCGGCCCTCGAGGGCTCGCCGGTGCTCGACCTCGACGCCGGCGAGCGCGCGCTGATCCTCTCGCAGCTCTTCGACGACGACCTGACCGAACGGGATTTCCACAAGGTCAGCCTGCGCGAGAATGTGTTTCTGCACGCGGTCTCGCTGGAGGCGCGGTCGATCTCGGCCCATGCCCGCATGGCCGCGCTGGCGCGCGCCGAGGTGCGGGACGACCGGCTCGCCCCGCAGGCTTGACCCTCCCGCCCCGCGCAAGGATGTTGCGCGCGCAGCATCGGGGGAATCGCGCATGGAGAACGAGTTTGCCGCCTGGATCGGGCGCACCGAGGAGGAGGAGGACGACGTCTCCCCCCGGCAGGCCCGCCGTATGGCGGCGACTTTGGAAAGCGGGCCCTGCGATTCGGCCGCCTTCCGTTCTGGCGATCCGCTGCCGCCGCTGTGGCACTGGATGGCATTCGCGCCGGTGGTGCCGATGTCGGGCCTCGGCTCCGACGGGCATCCGGCCCGCGGCGGCTTCCTGCCGCCGGTGCCGCTGGAGCGGCGGATGTGGGCGGGGGGGCAGGTGGAGTTTCTCGACGCCTTGCGCATCGGCGATACTCTGCACCGCCGATCCGAGATCCTGAATGTGGCCGAGAAGACCGGCAAGACCGGCCGCATGGTCTTCGTCACCGTCGGGCATCTGCTCTCGACCCCGCGCGGCCCGGCAGTGCGCGAGACGCAGGACATCGTCTATATCGCCATGCCCGAGCGCTACAGCCCGCCGCCGCCGGTACCGCTGCCCGACCGGATCGACTGGGAGGAACCGGTGGAGACCTCCAGCGTTCGGCTCTTCCGCTTCTCGGCGCTGACCTTCAATGCCCATCGCATCCACATCGACCTGCCTTATGCGCAGGAGGTGGAGAAGTACCCCGCGCTCGTGGTGCACGGGCCGCTGCAGGCGATGCTTACGATGGAGGCGGCGCGGCGCCGCAACCCGGGCCGGCAGCCGGCCACATTCCGCCATCGCGGCGTGCGGCCGCTGCTGCTGTCCGACAGCGTTCGGCTGGTCGGCGAGCCCGAGGCCGAGGGCGCGGTGAAGATGTGCACGGTGACCTCCGAGGGCCATCAGTGCATGCAGACCCGGGTGACCTGGGCGAACTGAGAGAGATGAGGGGGCGCGGATGCCGGGTGTTCTGGACGGGCTGCGGGTGATCGAGGGCTCGGCCTTCGTGGCGGTGCCGCTGGCGGGGATGACGCTGGCGCAGATGGGAGCCGAGGTCATCCGCTTCGACCGAATCGGCGGCGGGCTCGATGCAAAACGCTGGCCGGTGACCTCCGAGGGCCGGAGCCTGTTCTGGGCCGGGCTCAACAAGGGCAAGAAGAGTTTCGCGGTCAACCTCTCCGACCCGCGGGGGCAGGAGCTGGTGGCCGAGCTGATCTGCGCGCCGGGGCCGTCGGGCGGCTGCTATCTCACCAATCTCGGCCAACGCGGGCTGCTGAGCTACGACCGGCTGCGGGAGCGGCGCGAGGACGTGATCGTGGTCTCGCTGCTTGGCACACGGCAGGGCGGCCCGGCGGTGGACTACACGGTGAACCCGGCGGTCGGGTTTCCCGCCGCGACCGGGCCCGAGGGCTCGGACGAGCCCGTGGCCCATGTGCTGCCGGCGTGGGACTGCATCACCGGCCAGATGGTGGTGGGCGGGCTCCTGGCGGCCGAGCGTCACCGGCTGCGCACCGGCGAAGGCCAGCTTGTCGAGCTGTCACTGAAGGATGTGGCGGCGGCGATGCTGGGCAATCTCGGCATCATCGGCGAGGTGGTGGTGAACGGGGTGGACCGGCCGAAGTATGGCAACGCGCTCTACGGGGCCTATGGGCAGGACTTCACCTGTGCCGACGGACGCCGGGTGATGGTGATCGGGCTGACCGACCGTCAGTGGAAGGGGCTGGTGAAAGCCACCGGCACCGGCGACGCGATGGCCGCGCTGGCCGAGCGCCTCGGCCTCGACCTCACCCAGGAGGGTGCACGCTTCGAGGCCCGCAACGAGATCGCAGCGATCCTGGCGCCCTGGTTCGCGGCCCGGAAGGTTTCCGATTTCGCCGCCGATTTCGACGCCGCAGGGCTGACCTGGACCGAGTTTCGCAGCTTCGCCGAAGCGGTGGCGCAGGATCCCGACCTGTCCGAGGACAACCCGATGTTCGCGGTGATCGACCAGCCGGGGGTCGGGCGCTATCCGGTGCCGGCCTCGCCGCTGGCCTTCTCCGGCTCCGGCCGGCCCGGTCCGGCCCCGGCCCCGGAACTCGGTGCCCATACCGAGGCGATCCTCGCCGAGGTGCTCGGACTCGGCTCGGGCGAGATCGGCCAGTTGATGGATGACGGGGTGGTGGCCGGTCCTGCGGCGCCGGGGTAAGCGCGCCCCAGGCCCCCGGCAGAGCCGCGGCGCCCTAGAATTCGAGCACCGCGCCGCCCTCGGCCACCGCGACGTCCACGCGCCGGCCTACGGCCCGGGCGGCCTGCGGCGCCAGGGCGAACTGGACCAGCGGCGCGCTGACCTCGGGCATGGGCGCGCGGCCGGCGACCCCTGCCCAAAGATCGGAAAGATCGCGCATCCGCTCGGCGGTGCCGGTCAGGCGCCAGCGCGGGCCCGACCGCGCCACCGCCACCTCGCCGCCGAAGGGCAGCGCCGCCTCCAGGCACATCAGCAGCAGGAAAGCCAGCCGGACCGCGCCGCGATCGGCCTCTCCCATCGCCTGCCAGTCGATCCTCACCCGCGCCGTGCGCGCATGGGCGGCGACGATCCCTGCGATCTCGGGCCCGCCCATCCGCTGCGACGGGGTGGCGGTGCCGAAGGCCACCCGCAGGAACTGCACACGCGCCTTCGCGCTCTCGACACTCTGCGAGATCAGCGCCATCTCCGGGCCGGCCGCATGGCCGTTGAGCGCCATCAGCTCCAGCCCGTTTCCGATGGCGCCCAGCGGGTTGTTGAGATCGTGGCAGATCCGTGATCCGATCATCGCGGCGAGGTCGAGGCTATCTGTGGCTGGCTCCCAGTCCTCTCGGGTGTAGTCCAGACGGGGGTCATCTTCAGGCACGGTGCCTCCAGGCGTTGGCAGCTTTGGGGGTAGGGGCAGTGAAAGGCGTCAACGAGATCATCGAGCCCGGCATGCTGGTGCGCCATCCCGGCTGCCCGGAGTGGGGGCTCGGACAGGTCCAGTCCTGCATCGGCGGCCGCATTACCGTGAACTTCGAGGAAGCCGGCAAGATCGTGATCGATGGCACCCGGGTTGAACTCCGCATCGTGACCGGGCCAGATGAAACACCTTAAGCGAGAGAAATCAAGTATCACTCAACCATAGGGGGATCTCTTGCCGGTTGCATGTGCCCGGCCCAGCCCATAGACCGGAAAGCCGAAGGGAGAGGCCGGTGGGGCGGCGGGTGGTGAAAGGCTCGGAATGTCCCGGCAGATTGTCTTGGAGGAGCCGCATCTTCGGCTGTGTCTGGCCGAGAGCGAGCAGGACAGGTTGGCTGTGCAGCGCCTGCGCTACGAGGTCTTCGTCGCCGAACTGGGCGGTGACGGCGACCTTGTCGATCATGCCAACCGCTTCGAGCGCGACGCCTTCGACCCGCATGTCGATCATCTGGTCCTGATAGACACGCGCCGCCATGCGGCCGCACTCGATCATGTCGTGGCCGTCTACCGGCTGCTGCCCGGCCAGCGGGCGGCGGCGATCGGCGGCTTCTATTGCGACGCGGAATACGACCTGGCCCCGCTGATCCGCTCCGGGCGCCGCCTGCTGGAACTGGGACGGTCCTGCGTGCATCGCGACTATCGCGGCGGCACGGCAATGTTCCATCTCTGGAACGGCCTCGCGGAGTATGTGCTGGCCCGCGACATCGAAGTGCTGTTCGGTGTCGCCAGCTTCCACGGCACCGACATCGACCGGCTGCGGCTGCCTCTGGCTTATCTGCACCACCATCATCTCGCCCCGCCCGAGCTGCGCGTGCGCGTTCGCGAGGAGTACTTCCAGCCGATGGACCTTCTGCCGCGCGACGCGGTCGATCCCGCGAGGGCGCGGCCGCAGCTGCCCTCGCTGATCCGGGGCTATCTGCGCCTCGGCGGCTTCGTCGGCGAGGGCGCCTTCGTCGACCGGCCCTTCAACACGACCGACGTCTGCCTGGTCATGGACACCGCCCTGATGTCGCAGCGCCACCGCAGCTACTACACGCGCCGCAAGGGTCCCGCCGGGTGAGCCCCACCTGGGGCGTCGACACGCCGCCGCCGCCGGCACCGCCCACTGGCCCGTTCGGCTGGGCGAGGGTTCTTCTGCGCGGGCTGGCGGTGGGCGGGGTGACCTTCGGCGGCCTCGGGCTGCTGCTGCTGCTGCGGCTCGTCGAGCGGCCGCTGTTCGGCCTCGACCGTCCGCTGACGCCCTGGATCACCGTGGGCGTGTGCCGGGCGGCGCTGCGGCTGATGGGCCTGCGGATGACGGTCACCGGCCGCCCGCTGGCGGCGCGCGGGGCGATGGTGGCCAACCATGCCTCCTGGCTCGATATCTATGTGCTGAACGCTCCGGCGCCGCTCTACTTCGTGTCGAAGGCCGAGGTCGCGCGCTGGCCCGCGATCGGCTGGCTGGCGCGTGCCACCGGCACCGTCTTCATCAGCAGCGACAGCCG
>PUNI01000176.1 GCA_003551745.1 Paracoccaceae bacterium
CGGGGGCCGAATTCGTGCACCCCTACAACGACCCGCGGGTGATCGCGGGGCAGGGGACCTGTTCGCGGGAACTGGTGGAGCAGGTCGAGGGGCTGGACGCGGTGATCGCCCCCATCGGCGGCGGCGGGATGGTGTCGGGCTGCTGCCTGACGCTGTCGACCATCGCGCCGCATATCGCGATCTACGCCGCCGAGCCGGAGCAGGCCGACGACGCCTATCGCAGCTTCAAGGCCGGCCACATCATCGCCGACGATGCGCCCGAGACCATCGCCGACGGGCTCAAGGTGCCGCTGAAGGAGCGCACCTGGCATTTCGTCTCGAACCACGTCACCGACATCCTGACCTGCTCGGAGCAGGAGATCATCGACGCGATGAAGCTGACGTGGAAGCGGCTGCGGGTGGTGATGGAGCCCTCCTGCGCGCCGCCGCTGGCGACCATCCTGAAGAACCCCGAGGTGTTCCGCGGCAAGCGGGTCGGGGTCATCATAACCGGGGGCAACGTCGATCTCGACCGGCTGCCCTGGATCAAACCGTAAGGGAGGCTGCGATGAACGCACCGACGAAGTTCGAAGAACTGGAAGTGGGCTATGACATTCCCGCTCTGCCGGGCATGGACGAGGCCGAGATCCAGACCCCCTGCCTGATCCTCGATCTTGACGCGCTGGAGCGCAACATCAGGAAGATGGGCGACTATGCGCGCGCGCATGGCATGCGCCACCGGGTGCACGGCAAGATGCACAAGTCGGTGGACGTGGCCAAGCTGCAGGAGAGCCTCGGCGGCGCCTGCGGTGTATGCTGCCAGAAGGTGAGCGAGGCCGAGGTCTTCGCCCGCGGCGGCATCAGGGACGTGCTGGTGTCGAACCAGGTCCGTGACCCGGCCAAGATCGACCGGCTGGCGCGGATCCCGAAGCTGGGCGCGCGGACGATCTGCTGTGTGGACGAGCTCGGCAATGTGGCCGACCTGTCGGCGGCGGCGGTGAAGCATGGCACCGAGATCGAGTGCCTGGTGGAGATCGACTGCGGCGCGGGCCGCTGCGGCGTGACCACCACGCCGGCGGTGGTGGAGATCGCCAAGGCCATCGATGCCGCGCCGGGACTGAAGTTCGCCGGCATCCAGGCCTATCAGGGCGCCATGCAGCACATGGACAGCTACGACGACCGCAAGGCGAAGATCGACGTGGCCGTGGCGATGGTGAAGGATGCCGTGGATGCGCTGAAGGCCGAGGGGCTGGACTGCGACATCGTCGGCGGCGGCGGCACCGGCAGCTACTATTTCGAGTCGACCTCGGGCGTCTACAACGAGCTGCAGTGCGGCTCCTACGCCTTCATGGATGCCGACTACGGCCGGATCCTCGACAAGGACGGCAAGCGCATCGACGAGGGCGAGTGGGAGAACGCGCTCTTCATCCTGACCTCGGTGATGAGCCACGCCAAGCCCGGCAAGGCGATCTGCGACGCGGGCCTCAAGGCGCAGTCGGTCGATTCGGGGCTGCCCTTCGTCTTCGGCAGGACGGACGTGAAATACGTGAAATGCTCCGACGAGCACGGGGTCATCGAAGACCCGGACAACGTTCTGAAGATCAACGAGAAGCTGCGGCTGGTGCCGGGCCATTGCGACCCCACCTGCAACGTCCACGACTGGTATGTCGGTGTCCGGAACGGCAAGGTCGAGACGGTCTGGCCGGTCAGCGCGCGCGGCAAGGCCTACTGAGCCACGGGGCGCGCGTGGGTCCGTCCATGCGCGCCCCTTGCGCACTACCCGAAGACTGTCCCGCAACCTGCTGACCTAGAAAGTTTTCTGCACAGTCTGCACGCAGGGCGGCGCCTGCCCCGCGCCCCGCCCGCCCACCCGCGCGGGCCAGGCGCCGCCCGGCTCTGCCCGGGCCGGAGACAGCCCGACCGACACCCACAGGAGTCCCCGCCCATGCTCGTCGTGCCAGAGCGGCTGATCGCCGATCTCGTCAGCCCCGAAGACGCCTTTGCCGCCGTCGAGGCGGTCTTCGCCGCCATGGCCTCGGGCGCGGCCTACAACTTTCCGGTGGTGCGCGAGGCGCTCGGCGAGGGGCGCCAGTACGGCTTCAAGTCGGGTCTGGACCGCAGCGGCGGCTTGCTCGGCGTCAAGTCGGGCGGCTATTTCCCCGGCAACGCCGGGCGCGGGATCCCGAACCACCAGTCGACCGTCTTCCTGTTCGATCCCGACAGCGGCCAGCTGCGCGCGACCGTCGGCGGCAACCTCCTGACGGCGCTGCGCACCGCGGCCGCCTCGGCGATCTCCATCGGCCGGCTGGCGCGCCCCGACGCGAAGGTGCTCGGCATGGTCGGCGCCGGCCACCAGTCGGCGTTCCAGATGCGCGCCGCCGCCCGGGTGCGGACGTTCGAGCGGGTGGTTGGCTGGAACTACCACCCCGAGATGCTGCCGCGGCTTGCCGACACCGCCGCCGAGCTTGGCCTGCCCTTCGAGGCGGTCGATCTCGCGGGGCTCGGCGCCCAGGCAGACGTGATCATCACCGTCACCTCCTCCACCGCGCCCTCGCTGATGGATACCCATGTCAGGCCCGGCACCCATCTCGCCTGCATGGGCACCGACACCAGGGGCAAGCAGGAGGTGGAGGCGGCGCTCTTCGCCCGTGCCCGCGTCTTCACCGACGAGGTCGCCCAGTCGGTCGCGATCGGCGAGGCCCAGCATGCGGTGGCGGCCGGGCTGATTGCCGAGGCCGACATCACCCCGATCGGCGCCGTCATCAACGGCACTGCCCCCGGCCGTCGCGCCGACGACGAGATCACCCTCTTCGACGGCACCGGGGTTGGCCTGCAGGACCTTGCCGCCGCGGAAGTGGCGGTGCAGCGTGCTGTCGAGCGGGGGCTGGCGAGCGAGGTCGCGCTCTGAACCGGCCCTGCCGCGGATCCCGCGCGCCGCGGCCGCCGCGCGGCCGCCCGGGGCCGAGGGGGCTCGACGCCCCCGAGGCGCCGGCCACCGCCCAAGGGGTGCAGCCCGCGCCAGCGGGGGCGGCCGCGCGGGAGCGCCCTCGTCCGGGAGTCAGTGGCGGTAGTCCTGTGCGGTCAGGCCCTCGGTGCCGGCGACATGGGTCTCGGCTCCCGGCACCACATCCGTGTTCTGGGCCGCCACGCAGAGCCAGCCCGGACCGCGGCGCGCCAACACGAAGGTCAGGATCGTGCTGCGGGGGCCGGCAGTGCTGCCGTCGGGGGCGCGCTGGCCGGTGAGCCGGAAGCGCGCCTGTACGATGGCGACCTCCGCTGCAAGCCTCCGGGTCTTCACCCGCCCCACCGAAAGGCGGCTTTCGGCGAAGAAGGTCGCGAGCCCGTAAGCGTGGGCGCGCTCGATGGCGGCGCGGTCCTCCCACCAGATGCCCACCACATTGACGAAATCGGCGTCCTCCGCGAAGAGCGCCGCCAGCGCGCCGGCATCCCGCGCCGCCCAGGCTGCCGCGAAGGCCGCGGGCATCTCGGCGGGATCGGCAAGGCTCAATTGCCGGGCACGAGCTTGCCGGGGTTCATCAACCCGTCGGGGTCGAGCGCCCGCTTGATCCGGCCCATCACCGCCCATGCATCGCCATGCTCGGCGGCCATGTAGCCGAGCTTGCCCATGCCGATCCCGTGCTCGCCGGTGACCGTGCCGCCCAGCCGCAGCGCCCGGTCGGCCATCCGCGCCGCGAGCTCCTTGGCGATGGCGAACTCCGCCGCATCGCCCCGCAGCGGCAGGAGCGTGGCGTGGAAGTTGCCGTCGCCGACATGGCCGAGGATCGGGCCGGGGATACCGCTGGCGGCGATGTCGGCGGCGGTTTCCTCCACCGCTTCGGCCAGCCGCGAGATCGGAACGCAGACATCCGTCACCAGCGGCGCCGCCTTGGGGCGCAGCGCCTTGTGGGCGTAGAAGGCGCCGTGGCGCATCTTCCACAGCGCGGTGCGGTCCTCGGCCTTCGTGGCCCAGCGGAAGTCCGCCCCGCCCAGATCGGCGACGATCTCGCCGAAGCGTTCCGACTGCTCGGCCACGGCGCTCTCCGAGCCGTGGAACTCCACCAGCAGATGCGGGCATTCCGGCAGGGCGGTGCCCGAGGCGCGGTTGAACGCATCTGCGCTCGCCGCGTCGATGAACTCGATCCGCGCCATCGGGATACCCGACTGGATGGTGGCGATCACCGCCTCCACCGCCGGCGCCATCGCCGGGAAGGCGCAGACGGCGGCCGCCACCGCCTCGGGCTGGCCGTGGAGCCGCAACGTGAGCTCCGTGATCAGCCCCAGCGTGCCCTCCGAGCCGACGAAGAGCGCGGTGAGGTCATACCCGGCCGAGGATTTCGGCGCCCGCGTGCCGGTGCGGATCACCGTGCCGTCGGCCAGCACCGCCTCAAGCGCCAATACGTTCTGGCGCATGGTGCCATAGCGCACTGCGGTGGTCCCCGAGGCCCGCGTCGCCGCCATGCCGCCCAGCGAGGCGTTGGCGCCGGGATCGACCGGGAAGAAGAGGCCGGTGGCGCGCAATTCGGTGTTCAGTGCCTCGCGGGTGATGCCGGGCTGGACCACCGCCAGCATGTCCTCGGCGCGCAGCTCCAGCACCTTGTCCATCCGGCTGAAATCCACCGTCACCCCGCCGCGCGTGGCGAGCGCATGGCCTTCCAGCGCGGTGCCGGTGCCCCAGCCGATCACAGGGCAGCCGTGGCGGGCGCAGATGGCGACGATCTCGGCCACCTCGGTGGTGGTTTCGGGATAGGCCACCGCATCGGGGGGCATCGGTGCGAAATGGGTCTCCGACCTGCCGTGGAGGTCGCGGTCGGACTGCGCGCGGCTGAGCCTCGGGCCCAGGCGCTGCGCCAGCTCCTCCACCGCCGCCGGGATCGACATCGCCCCCTCCCTGTTCGCCGCCGCGGCACCGCCCGCCGCGGCAGGCCGGGCCACCCCGCTCAGAGCCGCTCCACCGTCACCAGAGCGGGCTCGAAGGCGACGCAGTCGGCGATCTCGGCCACCCCGTCCTTCGGCGTCTGGTAGGACCAGGCCGCATCCCGGATCGTGCCATGGGCATGGGCGATGTGGAAATAGACCGTCTGGCCCTTGTGGGGGCAGCTGGTGACCCGGTCGGAGGGTTCGAGGAAGGCCATGGCGACATCGGCGCGTGGGAAGTAGATCACGGGCTCGCGGCTGCCCTCGGCAAGCTCCACGGCGGCGCGGCTCTCGGCGATCACCGCGCCCTCGGCGCGGGCGACCCAGGTGCCGGCGGCCGGTGCGATGCGGATGTGGCTGGTCATTCTGTCCCTCCGGTCATGGCGCTGGCAGCGGGGCGGTCGCCTGCTCCAGCCATTTGCCGGCCTCCTCCGAAAGCCGGGGCCGAGGCGCTTGTGCACCTCGGCGTGATCGGTGTCTATCGAGGCACGCTCTGGCGCCGTCAGCGCGACGGTTTCGGTCAGGCCGCGGTCGGTCGCCACCCATGTCAGTGCCCCGAATTGCAACATAGCCCACGCATCGCCGTCGGGTAAGGCCCGGGCCCCAGACGCCGCGCATCGCTGGCCATCTAGGATCGCCACCACCGCCGCAAGAGGAACCCGGCCACGAGCATCACGGCGACCACGCCGAGCGCCAGCATGGCCCGGTGCTCCCAGCGGCCCAGTTCACCGAACGCAGCTTCCGCCGCATTGCCGAAGAAATAGCCGAGCGTTGCGAACACCGCCGTGAAAAGCCCGACCGCGACCGCATTGAGCAGCACGAACCTTGGATGAGATACACCGGCCGCCGAGACCGCTGCGGCTCCGGCCGTGCTCATGCCGGGCAGGAGGCGATAGCCGAGCACGAAGGCGGTGGGCCGTTGCGCGACCAGCTGTGTGGCCCGGTCGAAACCGGGGGTGCGACGCATTCGTTCCGCGAGTGGCAACGCAAGCCTGTTTCGCGCCAGCGCGAAGACAAGCTGGTCGTAGACAAAGCCCCCGACGAAGATGGCTGCGAAGGCAACAAGCCCAGGTATCAGCCCCTGATGCACGGCGAGGCCGCCCAGGGTCGCCACGATCGGGCCCTCGAGGAATGTGCCCACCGCCAGGGCCGGCGCGCCGTGCGACTGGATCAGCGCCTCGACGGCAGTAAGCTCGCGATCGCTCATGGTCCCGCCCCTTTCTCGTGCGCCGCGTTCGCGGCAATTCGGCTGCTGGCAAGGGTCGTGCCCTCGCCGCCGGTGCGCCTCGGATCGAAAGCCACGGCGATCTGTCCGTCAAGCGTCATCCGAATTCCTGTTTCATGCGGCCAGCAGGGGTGCGGTCGCCGCCTCAAGCCATGCGGCGGCCCCTGCCGAGACCCGCGGGCCGATGCGCCGGTGCACCTCCGCGTGATAGCTGTCGAGCCAGTCGCGTTCTGCCGTGGTCAGCGCGGCCACATCAATCAGCCGGCGGTCGATCGGCGCCCAGGTGAGCGTCTCGAAGGCCAGCATGGGCCGGTCGTCGGCGCCCGGCAGGGAGGGCGCCTCGATCACCACCACCAGGTTCTCCAGCCGGATGCCGAAGGCGCCCTCGCGGTAATAGCCCGGCTCGTTCGACAGGATCATGCCGGGCTCCAGCGGAACCTCGGAGCTGCGCGCCAGCCGCTGCGGGCCCTCGTGCACGGACAGGAAGGCGCCCACGCCGTGGCCGGTGCCGTGGTCGTAATCCTGCCCGGCGAGCCACAGCGGATAGCGGGCGAGCGCGTCGAGGTCGCGGCCGGCGAGCCCGGTGGGCCAGCGCAGCCGCGAGATCGCGATCATCCCCTGCAGGACGCGGGTGAAGGCGGCGCGGGCCTCGGGTGGCGGTGCGCCGATGGCAATGGTGCGGGTGATGTCGGTGGTCCCGTCCAGGTACTGGCCGCCGGAGTCGACGAGGAGAAGCTCGCCCGGCTGCACCGCGCGGTCGGTCTCTTCCGTGACGCGATAATGGACGACGGCGCCATGCGGGCCGGACCCGGCGATGGTCTCGAAGCTGATGTCGTGCAGGCTGTTTCCGGCGCGGCGGACGGCTTCGAGGCGCGCCACCGTCTCGGTCTCGGTCAGGGTGCCGGTGCCGGCGCAGACCTCGGCGGCGCGGGCGTCGAGCCAGCACAGGAACTCGACCATCGCCGCGCCGTCGCGCAGATGCGCCGCGCGGCTGCCGGCGATCTCGGCGGCGTTCTTGCGCGCCTTGGGCAGGATGCAGGGGTCCGGCGCCCAGGCGACCGCGATGCCGGCCTCGCCGAGCGCATCGGCCACCGCGAGCGGTGCGGTGCCGGCATCGACCCGCACCGGCCCCGGCAGGGTACGCAGCGCCGCCTCGAAGGCCTCGGGCGGGCGCAGGCTGACGCCGGCGCCCAGATGCGCCCGCAGCCCGCCGTCGAGGCGCGCCTCGTCGAGAAACAGCGTGACGCGCCCGTCGTCGTGCAGGATCGCGAAGGCCTGCACCACCGGATTGCGGGGGATGTCGCTGCCGCGGATGTTCAGAAGCCAGCAGATGGAATCCGGCAGCGTCAGCACCGCGGCGCGCTGGCCTGCGCGGGTGAGGGTTTCCGACAGGCGCAGGCGCTTCGCGGCGCTGGCCTCGCCGGCGAGCGCCTCCGGGTGCACCCGGATCACGCCGCGCGGCCGGGCCGGCCGATCCTCCCAAAGCGCATCGATGAAATTCCGGCTTCGTTGCAGGCTTACACCGCTGCCCTCAAGCGATTTCTCGATCCGCTCGATCTCGTCGCGGGTGTGCAGCCAGGGATCGAAGCCGACCACCGCGCCGTTCGGCGCCTGTTCCTTCAGCCAGTCTGCCGGCTTGGTGGCGGGCCAGGCGACGGGGGTGAAATGCCCGGTGTCGACCTGCGCCTTCACCTGCACGCGGTAGCGGCCGTCGACGAAGATGCCGGCAATGGCGGGCAGCACGATGGCAAAGCCCGCCGAGCCGGTGAAGCCGGTGAGCCACGCGAGCCGCTCGTCGCAGGCGGCCACATATTCGCCCTGGTGCCGGTCGGCCCGCGGCACGAGGAAGCCGTCGAGCCCGGCCGTCTGAAGCGCCGCGCGCAGGGCCGCGAGGCGGGGCGGACCCTGCTCGGGCCGCGTCGTCGCCGCGAAGGACTGCAGGGCGACGCTCACCGGGCGACCCGGTGGATGCCGAGCAGGCGCGCGCGCCCGCGCGGATCCTTGTCGAAGAGCGCGGCGAGCTGTTCGGTCATCGCGCCGGCGAGCTGTTCGACATCGGTGATGGTGACAGCGCGGTTGTAATAGCGCGTCACGTCATGGCCGATGCCGATCGCGATCAGCTCCACCAGACGCTTGCGCTCCACCATCGCGATCACGTCGCGGAGGTGTTTTTCGAGATAGTTCGCGGGGTTGACCGACAGGGTGGAGTCATCGACAGGCGCGCCGTCGGAGATCACCATGAGGATGCGCC
>PUNI01000398.1 GCA_003551745.1 Paracoccaceae bacterium
ACCTCGGCGCCATAGATCAGCGTGGGGACGTAGAGCGGCAGCACCAGCAGCGACAACAGGAGCCCGCCGCGGCGCAGCCCGACGGTGAGGGCTGCGCCGAAGGTGCCGATGACGCTGAGCGCCGGCGTGCCGAGGGCGAGCGAGAGCACCAGCCAGCCGTAAGCGCCCTCGGGCAGGTTCAGGAGCACCCCCAGCAGCGGCGCGGCCAGGGTGAGCGGCAGGCCGGTGGTCACCCAGTGGGCGGCGGCCTTCACGGCGACCACCGCCTCCATCGGGATCGGGGCGGTGGCGAGCAGTTCCAGCGAGCCGTCCTCCCAGTCGAGCGCGAGGATGCGGTCGAGCGACAGCAGGCAGGCCAGCAGCGCGCCGACCCAGAGCACGCCGGGCGCGATGCGGCCGAGGATGCCGGGCTCGGGGCCGACGCCGAGCGGCACCAGCACGGCGAGGATAAGGAAGAAGGCGAGGCCGAGGCCGAAGCCGCCACCGGCGCGGAAGGCAAGGCGCAGGTCGCGCAGGAAGAGCGCGGTCACGCGAAGGCCTCGTCGAAGCCGCCCGAAGCGGCGCGGGCGTGGGGCCCGCCGCTGCGGGCGCGGAAGCGGGTGAGATCGAGGTCGCGGGCCTCGTCGAGGCCGAGCGCGATGTGGCTGGCGATGAGCGCGGTGCCCCCCGTGGCGAGATGGCCGCGCAGCACCCCGGCGAAGAGCGCGACCGAGGCGGTGTCGAGCGAGACGGTGGGCTCGTCGAGCACCCAGACCGGGCGGCCGGTGACGAGAAGCCGGGCGAGGCCGAGGCGGCGCTTCTGCCCGGCCGAGAGGTTCTGGGCGGGGCGGCGGGCGAGCTCGGCGAGGTTGAGCGCGGAAAGCGCAGGGGCGATGTCGGCATGGCCGTAGATCGCGGCCCAGAAGCGCAGGTTCTCGGCCACCGTGAGGGTGGGTTTGAGCCCGTCGGCGTGGGCGGCATAGGCCATGGCGTCGGCAGGCGCCGAGACCGTGCCGGCGAGGGGCGGCTGCAGGCCCGCCAGCGTGCGCAGCAGCGTGGTCTTGCCGCAGCCGTTGGGGCCGCGCAGCACCAGCGCCGCGCCGGCCGCGACGGTGAAGGCGACGCCCTCCAGCACGGGGATGCCGCCGCGCGCCACGGCCAGATCGCTGACGGTGAACTCCATGGCCGGCTGCCTAGCGCAAAGCCCGGGTGCCGAAAAGAGCGGGGAAAGAGCGGGTGAAGAGCGGGGTGCCGGCGCCTCGGGGGGCGCTGCCCCCGCTCGGCACCGGCCGCGCCCCGTCGCAGCGCCCACCCGCCCGCCCCGCTGCGACGGGGCTGGAAGACGATGGCCGCGGCACGGGGTCCGCGAGACCCCCGGCCGAGGCGTTCCGAAACGCGATCGGGTGCGGCTTGGCGGCCCTAAGGGGCCAAGCGACGGCGCGCGGCGGCGCGCGGCCGCGACCCGTCAGCCCGGGGCGGAGAGCTTGAGGCCTTCGCGGCCGGCGAGATCGCAGAAGAACTGCCAGGCGACGCGGCCCGAGCGGGCGCCGCGGGTGGCGGCCCATTCGATCGCCTCGGCGCGCAGGCGGGCGGGCTCGATGCGCAGATCCCAGGCGGCGCAGTAGCCGTCGATCATGGCGAGGAACTCGTCCTGGCTGCAGGGATGGAAGCCCAGCCAGAGCCCGAAACGGTCGGAGAGGGAGACCTTCTCCTCGGTCGCCTCCGAAGGGCTGATCGCCGAGGAGCGCTCGTTCTCGATCATGTCGCGGGGCATCAGGTGGCGACGGTTCGAGGTGGCGTAGAAGAGCACGTTCTCGGGCCGGCCCTCGATGCCGCCGTCGAGCACCGCCTTGAGCGACTTGTAGTGCTGGTCGTCATGGCTGAAGGAGAGATCGTCGCAGAAGAGCAGGAACCGCGCCGGCGCCGCGCGCAGATGCCGCAGGAGCCGGCCGACCGAGGGAAGATCCTCGCGCTGGACCTCGACGATCTTCAGATGCCGGCCGTCCGCGCCGAGACGGGCGCGGGCCTCGGCCTGCACCGCCTTGACGAGGCTCGACTTGCCCATGCCGCGCGCGCCCCAGAGCAGCGCGTTGTTGGCGGGCAGCCCGCGCGCGAACTGGAGCGTGTTGGCGAGCAGCGTGTCGCGGGCCCGGTCGATGCCGAGGAGCAGGTCGAAGGGGATGCGGTTGACCTCGGCCACCGGCTCCAGCCGGTCGGGATCGACGTGCCAGACGAAGGCCTCGGCGGCGTCGAAATCCGGCGTCGGCTCGGCCGGCGGGCTGATCCGCTCGAGCGCTGCGGCGATCCGTTCCAGCGCGGTCGCGGTGCCGTCGAGATCCTTCACGCGCCGGCCTCGTCGTCGTCGAGCAGACCCTCGGCGCGCAGCTCCTCGTCGCGTTTCTTCTCGACCCGGCGGACAAGGAAGATCGACACCTCGTAGAGTCCGTAAACGGCCGTGAAGAGGATGATCTGGGTGATGACGTCGGGCGGCGTGACCAGCGCGGCCAGCGCAAGGATCGCGACCACGGCGTATTTGCGCACATCGGCGAGCCCGCGCGAGGACACGAGCCCCGCCTTGCCCATCAGCGTCAGAAGAACCGGCAGCTGGAAGCAGAGGCCGAAGGCGATGATGAAGCGGGTCGTCAGCGTCAGGTATTCGTTGACCGAGCCCTGGAAGGTCACCCCCGCCTGCGCCAGCGGGCTGAGCTCGCCGCTCGCCTCGTCGAGCAGCGCGCCGGGCTGCTGGAAGAGCAGGAAGAAGTCGAAGGCGAGCGGGGTGACGATGTAGAAGGCGAAGGCCGCGCCGAGGAAGAACATCGCCGGCGAGGCGATCAGGAAGGGCAGGAAGGCGCTCTTTTCGGTGCGGTAGAGCCCCGGGGCGACGAAGCGCCACATCTGCGTGGCGATCACCGGGAAGGCCAGCACGAACCCGCCCAGGAGCGAGATGCGGACGGCGACGAAGAAGCCTTCCTGCAGCTTGATGAGGATCAGGTCGCAGGGCTGACCCCGCCCGGCCAGCGCCCCGCAGAGCGGGTCGGTGAGGAAGTTGAAGATCGGGTTCCAGAAGAAGAAGCTGACGACCATGCCGCCGATGAAGGCGAGGATGGAGTAGATCAGCCGGGTGCGAAGCTCGGCGAGATGCTCGATCAGCGGCGCGGCGCTGTCGTCGATGTCGTCGCCACGCTCGTCCTTCATGTCCGGCGACTGTCATCGGGCCCGGCATCGGCATCACGCGGCGCGGGCTCGGGAGCCGGTGTCGGGGCGGATGCGGGCGCGGGTTGCGGGCCGTCAGCCGGGGCCGACGCGTTTGCCTCGGCGGCGGAAGCGCCGGCATCGGCGTGCGTCTCGGTCCGGCCCGCGCTGCGGGCGGCCACCTCGGCGCGGCGGCTGCGGGCGGCTTCGGCGCGCTCTTCGGCCAGCGCTTGCGTGGCCGGGCCGCGCGGGCGCGGCTCGGGCGCCGCGCTCTCCGCATCGGCCTCGTCGGCCGCCGCCTCATCCTCCGGCGCGGGAACGGTCGACTTGCGCGCGGCCTCGCGCGCCCAGTGCTTCGGGCCCTTGGAGAAGGCGCGCAACTCGTCGGCGCCGAGATCCTTGCCCGAGGCGGCGTCCTTGAATTCGCGCGCCATATCCTTGACGCCGGATTCGTCGGCCGCGGATTCCATCGCGCGCTGGAACTCCCGCGCCATCGCGCGGGCCTTGCCCGTGAAACGTCCCAGGGTGCGGAACATGCCGGGAAGATCCTTCGGGCCGACGACGATGAGCGCCACGATCCCGATGATCAGAAGCTCCATCATGCCGATGTCAAACATGGCGCGTCACCCCGAGCGCGATTGCAGGGGCCCTCTGGCGCGGACCCCGGCGGACGTCAGACCTTGTCCTTGTCCTGCGGCGCCTGCGCCTTCTCCTGGGCGGCGGGCGTCACGTCACGGGCTTCCTCGAGCGCCTTCTCGCCCTCGTCGACGCTGTCCTTCACGCCGCGCTTGAAGGCGGTGATGCCCTTGCCGACCTCGCCCATCAGCGAGGCGATCTTGCCGCGCCCGAACAGCACGAGCACGACGATCACCAGAAGGATCAGGCCGGGAAGGCCGATGTTGTTGAGCATGGGTCTCTCCTTTCGGCGGAGCCGCTGCTCCCTAGTCTCCGCGCAGTTCCATGTATGGCCTCGGCGGCCCGGATCAAAGCCCCAATCGCGAGCGGGCAGGGAAATTTGCGTGACCGCCGCGGCCCGGCGGCCTAGAGCGTGGCGTTGATCGCGCCGCCGTCGAGCAGCAGGTTCTGGCCGACAACGAAGCCCGCGTGCTGCGAGCAGAGGAAGGCGCAGGCGGCGCCGAACTCGGCCGGGGTGCCGTAGCGGCCGGCGGGAATGGTGGCGGCGCGGCGGGCGCGGGCCTCGTCCAGCGTGATGCCCTCGGCCTTGACCACGGCGCCGTCGAGCGCATCGGCGCGGTCGGTCGCGTGGATGCCGGGCAGCAGGTTGTTGATGGTCACGCCGCGCCCCGCGACCTGCCGGGCGGTGCCGGCGACGAAGCCGGTGAGCCCGGTGCGGGCGGTGTTGGACAGTCCGAGCTGCGGGATCGGCGCCTTCACCGAGCCGGAGGTGATGTTGACCACCCGGCCCCAGCCGCGCTCCATCATGCCGGGCAATAGCGCCTGCATCAGCGCGATCGGGGTGAGCATGTTGGCGTCGAGCGCCGCGATGAAGTCGTCGCGCGACCAGTCGTGCCACATCCCCGGAGGCGGGCCGCCGGCGTTGGTGACGAGGATGTCGACCTCGCCCGCGGCCGCGAGCGCCCGCGCCCGGCCGTCGGGGTCGGTGATGTCGGCGGCGACCTCGGTGACCGAGACGCCATGGGCCGTGCGGATCGCTTGGGCCGTCGCCGCCAGCGCCTCGGCGCCGCGGGCGTTGATGGTCAGATCGACGCCGGCCGCGGCCAGCGCCTCGGCGCAGCCCCGGCCCAGACCCTTCGACGCCGCGCAGACCAGCGCGCGCCTGCCCCGGATGCCAAGATCCATCCCATGTCCTCCCTCTGTGGCCGTCGCCGCTTAGCATCCGGCCGCGCCCGCCGGAAGCCCGGAGCACGGGCTTTCACCCCGCCGGGTTTCGCCCTAGAAGAGAGGCGGGCTTGCGCCGGAGGTGGGGATGGGCACGATCATCGCGGCCAGCGACCTGAGCCAGCTCTCGCGCGAGGTGGCCGGCCGCGCGCTCGGCGTGGCCCGCAGGCTGGATGCGCGGGTGATCCTGGTGCATGTGGTCGCCCCCGGCAGCCCGCCCTCGCAGCACGCCGAGGCCGAGCGCCGGCTGCGCGCCGCGCTGAACGGCGGACAGGCCGAGACCCGGGTGATGCCGGGCCGGCCCGAGGCGGTGATCCCGGCGCTGGCGGCGTCGGAAGCGGCGGAGTTCGTGGTGCTGGGGCTGCACCGGGTGCGGCCGGTGCTCGACATCCTGGGTCTGACCACGATGGAACGGATCCTTCTGCATGCGCCGGTGCCGGTGCTGATCGCCCACACGCCGGCCGCACGGCCCTATCGCACGGTGCTCTCGTCGACGGATTTCGCCCCGGCCTGCGCCGAGGCGCTGGCGGCGGCGGCGCGGCTCGCCGCCCCCGACGCCGAGTTTCACGCCATCCACGCCCTGCATCTGCCCCTGCGCGACCGTCTCAGCCCCACCGATGTCGAGCACAGCCGGGCCATGACAGCGGCGAAGGCGCTGCGCGCTGCCTTCCTAGCGATGCCGGGCGTGCCGGCGGGGCTGAACACGCCGGAGATCGTCGCCGGGGGGGTCCACGAGGTGCTGAGCTTCCGCATCGAGGAGTTGCAGCCCGATCTGCTCGCGATCGGCACCCATTCGGGCCGCGATCCCGCCACGCTGGGCAATTACGCGCGCGACCTGATGCGCCAGCCGCCGACGGATGTGCTGGTGGCCAAGCCGCCGCAGGACTGACGCGGCCACGTTGGCCACGGCGGCGGCGACCGAGCCCGAGCCCGAGCCGGCTCAGCGCCCCTCGAAGCTGGCGGGGCGCTTTTCGGTGAAGGCCAGCACGCCTTCGCGGAAGTCGCGGGTCTTGCCGCAGGCGCCCTGGCGTTCGGCCTCGCGGGTGAGCTGGGTTTCCAGATCGTTTCGCCAGCTCTCCCGCATCGCCTCGCGGATGTGGCGGAAGGCCAGGGTCGGCCCCTGGGCGAGCTGGGCGGCGCGGGTGCGCCAGTGGGTGTCGAACACCGGGTCGGGCACCGCCTCCCAGATCATGCCCCAGTCGGCGGCCTGCGGCGCCGGGATCCGCTCGGCGAAGAGCGCGGCCCCCAGCGCGCGGGCCTGCCCGACCAGCCGCGGCAGCATCCAGGTGCCGCCGGCATCGGGCATCAGGCCGATCCGGGCGAAGGCCTGGATGAACACCGCGCTTTCGGCCGCGATCACCACATCGGCGGCGAGCGCGAGATTGGCGCCGGCGCCGGCGGCGGTTCCGTTGACGGCCGCGATCACCGGCACCGGGCAGTCGACGATGGCGCGCAGCATCGGGTGGTATTCGTCGCGCAGCACCTGATCGAGGTTGAGGCGGGTGACATCGGGCGCATCGCCCAGATCCTGGCCCGAGCAGAAGGCCCGCCCCGCCCCGGTCAGCACCACCACCCGGGCGCTCTCGCCGGCGGCGGTGACCGCGTGGCGCAGTTCGGCGCGCATCAGGCCGTTGAGCGCGTTGAGCACATCGGGCCGGTTCAGCGTGATCGTGGCGATGCCGCCTTCGGTCGCGCAGTCGAGCGTCTGATAATCCATCCGGCCCTCCGGCTGCGCGAGCCGGGCCGGCGCCCGGCGATCAGTCGCGCATCAGTTCCTTCAGCCGCGCCTGTTCCTCGGCGCTCAGCGGCGGCGCTGCCGCCTCGCCGGCGGCCTGCCGGCGACGCAGATAGATCAGCGCCGCGCCGAGGGCGAGCAGAAACATCACCGGCGCCGAGATCCACAGGAGCAGGTTCCAGCCGCCGGTCTGCGGCCGGAGCAGCACGAACTCGCCGTAGCGGTCGACGAGAAAGGCCAGCACCTCGGCGTCGCTGTCGCCCTCGACCAGCCGTTCGCGCACCACCAGCCGCATGTCGCGGGCCAGCTCGGCGTTGGAGTCGTCGATGGATTCGTTGCGGCAGACCACGCAGCGCAACTCCTGGCTGATCGCCCGGGCGCGGGCCTCCAGCGCGGGATCGTCGAGAAGCTCGTCGGGCTGCGGGCCGGCGAGGACGGGCGCCGCCCAGAGCAGCGGGAGAAGCGCGAGCGTCAGGAGGAACCGGCGCATGGGCTCACTCCGCCGGCATGGCGGTCTTGGGCGCCGGCTGCCGGCGGGCGCCGGACGCGGCGACCCGGTAGCGGCGGTCGGACAGGCTCAGCAGCCCGCCCAGTGCCATCAGGATGCAGCCCGCCCACATCCAGTTGGCGAAGGGCTTGATGTAGCTGCGCACCGCCCAGCCGCCCTGGTCCTGCGCCTCGCCGAGCACGAGATAGACGTCGCGCCAGAAGCCATAGTCGATGCCGGCCTCGGTGGTGGGCATGCCCGCCACCGGGTAGAAACGCCGCTCGGGCGTGAGCGTGGCCACAGGCCGGCCGTTGCGCGCGACCTCCATGATGCCCATCGTCGAGATGTAGTTGGGCCCCTCCACCCGGCGCACATCGGAAAGCGTGATGTCGTAGCCGCCCTTGGAATAGGTCTCGCCCACCTGCACGACGCGGATGTCCTCGGTCTCCCAGGCGATCATGGTGGCGATGGCGAAGATGGTGACGCCGAGCCCGGCATGGGCGGTGGCCTTGCCCCAGTCGGCCCGGGGCAGCCGGCGCAGCCGCTGCAGCCGCCCGGCGATCTCGCCGCGCCCGGTGCGCGCCCAGAGATCGGCCGCCGCGCCCAGCACCGTCCAGAGGCCGAGGATCACCCCCACCGGCGCGAGCGCCGACTGACCGGTCTGTATCGCCCAGACCAGTGCGCCGGCGGCCAGCGAGAGGGCGAGCACGCCCCACAGCGGCTGCATGGCGCGCAGCAGGTTGCCCCGTTTCCACGGCAGCATCGCGCCGATCGGCAGGATCGCGGCGAGGCCCACGAAGAAGGGCGAGAAGGCGACATTGAAGAAGGGCGGGCCGACCGAGAGCACGCGGTCGAACAGCATCTCGGCGATCAGCGGCCACATCGTGCCCACGAAGACCACGAAGGACGACACCGCCAGCAGAACGTTGTTCATCACCAGCGCCGATTCGCGGCTGACCGGGGCGAAGATGCCCTTGGCCTCCATCGCGCCGGCACGCAGCGCGAACAGGGTCAGCGCCCCGCCCATGAAGAGCGCGAGGATCAGCAGGATGAACATGCCGCGGTCCGGGTCCATCGCGAAGGCA
>PUNI01000517.1 GCA_003551745.1 Paracoccaceae bacterium
AAGAGTGAGGGTCGCCCTGAAACGGCCCACAGAATGGGGGTATATGCGAGAGTTTTCAGGTCTCCCCATACCAAACCACCTGGAAACGTAGAATCGCATCTGTGGGCCTCTCAGGGGCACTTACATGCATCCGGGGGGTGTAATGTGTGGCCGAGGTGGATAATAACGATCTGGTGTCATTGAAGGGGCAGATCCGGGAGGCACGACGCAAGGTGAAGGTGAACCCGGACTATGCTATCCAAGTTTTGCGGTGGGCTGAAAAACTTTTGGTAAAATATGGGCCAGCATAGGAAAGTATTGACAGGAGAAAGGTTTTGCTATATACTTAAAATATCCTGCTTTCAACTTGCTCCACTTTATTCCCCCGTCTCATGATAAAGTTGTGCGCACAGCCTGAGTAGAAGATGAGCCGTGCGCATAACCAGTCATGCGGGCGGGGATTATTTTTTCTGTCCAGCGGTTTTGCTTTTTGACTGTACAAGCTCGGATTATGTGGTATAATGTACCTACAATCGAAACAGGACCCCGGACCCCCGGGAGCAGCCGGGCTGACTGCTCCCGGGGGTCCCCTGTTTTATTTGCGGAACCCCTTCATCGCCCCTTCCAGTTCTTCATCGACAATATGCGTGTAGATCATCGTCGTTGAGAGATCGGCGTGCCCCAGGGCCTTTTGTACCAGTCGGATATTCTTCGTCTCCCGATAAAGGTCCGTGGCGAAGGTGTGCCGCAGGGTATGGGGGCTGATGTTCTTCTCGATCCCGGCCTTCTTGGCCAGCCGGTCCACCATCTGGCGCAGGTATCGCCCCTGTAGGGGATCTCCCTTCAGCGTGGTGAAAACGTGTTCGCAATCGCCCCGCACGTCTTCGACCTGCCGCTCCCTCCACGCCTGCAACATCTCCAGGTTCTCCTCCCCCAACCACAGCGTTCGATCTTTCGCCCCCTTCCCCTCCCTTACGATCAGTTTCCCGCTCATAAGATCGATGTGTCGCCACTTGAGGTTGATCGTTTCGGCTGACCGGAGCCCGGTATCCAGCATAATCTTGAGCATTACCTTGTTCCGGTGTCCGGTCGGGTAGCGAGGGTTCGGCTGGTTCAGCAGGGCCTCCTGCTCCTCTACAGTCAACACCTCTGGAATTTTTCTTCCCCTGGCCATCTTTCTCCCCCCTTGTGTTTTAGTTCCACTTGTTCCTATGTGTGGAATTATATCACACGGGGGATCGACCTGTCAAGGGAAAACGGTGGTATATAGCAAAAAAATATGATGCACCGACAGGCGCATCCCTTTAGCATAATTCGGCGATCTATGCTATACTTGGAAGCACAACAAACAAAATAAAGAGCGGCCCCCCATTACCCCGAAAGTGATGGGACCGCCCCGCGAGCAAGGTATGATATACGCCCCATGCAATGGCTCTTAATCCATGCGATGGTGCCGCGTATCATAACCCCACAAACTTATATTACCACACTTCGCGGGCGGTGGCAAGGGGCCAAACGAAAAAAAGGGGGAAATAGTATGTCTATCCTCAGAGTGAACCACAAGGCCCGCTACACGGTAACGGACAACACCTACAAGCAGAACCCCGAGCTGTCGTTTAAGGCCAAGGGACTATTAACCTACCTACTATCCCTGCCGGATTCCTGGACCCCGAGGGTGTCCCAGCTTGCGACCGTTGGCCCGGATGGTGAGCACGCCGTGAGGAGTGCCCTGCGGGAGCTTGAGGAGCAGGGGTACATACATCGTCACCAACCCAAATGCGAGGACGGGACGTTCGGCGAGTCTGAGGTTATCGTTTACGAGCACCCGGAGCTTAACCCGCATTACCGCCCACCGGAAGAACCGCATACGGAAAACCCCGAACCGGTTCAGGAGGCGATAGAGGAGGAACCTCCCGCCATCTCGCCAACCCGACCGCATGGTGAAAATCGCAGGCTAACAAGTACGTATAAAACAAGCACGATAGAAAACAACAACAACCCACCCCCTCCCAAAGAATCTGTTGTTGTCGAGCTAGCTGATCAATTCAAAACCCTAACCGGGGAGGAGGATGTGCCCTTTGTCGCGAAGATGCTCCAACAACACACGCCGGAGGCCATCCGCAAGCAACTGGATGTGATGGAAGGGTACATGGAAACCCGGGAGGTGGACAACCCCCAGGGGTTCCTGCGGTCTGGGCTGTCCGAGGGGTGGGACCTGCCCCGCAAGACGCGGCCGAGATCGCGAAGTGCGGGCATACGACAATCTGCGGCGGTGGAGGAGTGCCTCGCATGGAGGGAAGAGGCTGGAGCCAGTCAGGATGTGATGCTTGAACACCTGGAGGCCATGCGGAGGGTGGTGGATCGATGAAGACTGTGGCTGAGGTCGCGGAGGATCTGGGTGTTTCGAAGATGGCGGTGTATCGGCGCATCAATACAACCCTGGAGCAGGAGATGGAACCCCACGTCGTGAAAATGGAGGGGGCCACGCACATTCTCCCCGAGGGGGTCGCGGTACTGCGCAAGGACCTTGATTCGGGCAGGGACAAACATCCAGAAGAGGAGGAAGCCGGCGAGGTGTCTCCCGAAACTGAAACGGTTCAGGAGCGTCTCAACCGGCTTGAAGAGGAGTACATCAACACCTTGAAGGAGGAGTTGCGAAGGAAAAACGAGCAGCTGGAAAAAAAGGATGACCTGCTGCAAAACTTTCAGGTTATCTTACGGCAAAACCAGGAGCGGATGCAGGCCCTAGAGGGGGAGAGGCGAGGCCGCTCGTTTTGGGATAGACTATTCTGGTGGCGACGGTAGGCGTGTATCGAAAATTGTTCCTCTTTCCGGGTCAGGAGCCGACAATATTCTACAAGTTGCGACAGTTTTTGTCGCGGGTAGCCCTGTGGGCGGTACGCTTGGTCTGTCTGTCGTTTGGCGGGGACGCATCCTTCCTTATCGTTGTGCGCCCCCTTTGATCAACAAGGTATACACTGTTGTCGTCCTCAAACGACAGCAGGATATAGAGGAAGTTCTTGAGGGCTGCCATGCGCAATGGCCACCCCCTTTCGTATCTGCTTTATGTGGTTTTTGTTGTTTCTTTCCCGTTGCCCTCGCGACGTTTGGAGAGACGTTCGATGGCAGAGGTCAGCTCCTCTATCGCCTCCTTGTCCCATCCCTTCGCCTTGGCAATTAGTCCTACCTCTAGGTATTTTAGATTATGTTCACAGACCATCTCCTGTATTTCGGGTGGAAGTTTTTCGTACCATTCAGGGTTGTTCCGAGCCGAACTGCGACCCAGGAGATAGTCTATGGAGACATTGAAGGTTTGCGCCAGGGTAAGGACCTTTGACATCTTTGGAAACATCATCCCCCCTTCGTACTTCGCGATGGTTGAAGAGTCAACATCTAAAACCTTCGCCAGGTTTTCCTGGCTAAAGCCCTGCTCATTGCGCAGGGCCTTCAGTCGTGATGAAAACCTCTTCGCCTGCTCCTCTTCCCCCTTCACAACAACTCCCCCCCCCTTTAAGCCTTTAGGCCCAGGCTGTTGTAGCCCCTCATACCCATACATTGCAAGCTATTACATGAACTGTTAGACCTATTATACCAGGCTTGACTTTAAATCACAAGGGAAAAATTATGCCATGAAATCACAAAAATCCCTTGACGTATTCGTTGAGCGGGAGTATAATAGGTATATAATGACTCTAACTCATGCTGGGGGTGCAACATATGAGTCAAGGTAGGGGCTCGCCGGGGAAAGCCTTCGACGAAAAACGACTTACACGTCTGCGCGAGGCGAAGGGCTTATCGCAAAAAAACCTCGCCGAACTACTAGGGGTTGACCATAGTGCCATAGCACACTACGAGCGAGGGGCGATACGTCCTGGGAACGATGTTCGCAGGCGCATGGTGGAGGTGTTTGGCCGTGAGGAGACCATCGAGCTATTCTTCCCCCGGCAGAATGGGAAGGGGGAGGAGTAGATGGCCATTACGCTGATAACCCGGGGGGTGCAGGTAGCTCTCTGGGCAGGCATCATTTCTATCCTATGGGCGGCACACCGGGAGGGGAGGTAGGAACGATGGGACGCAGGGCGCAGATAGACTACGCAACGGGCGAGAGGACCTGTATGGAGTGTGGGCGGTGGTTCGTCCCGGAGAAAAGCCGCATCCTGTGCGAGAGGTGCCAGCTGGACATCGCCGCACAGATTGAGGAGAGGGGGGATGGTCGTGGTGGGCGATCTGTTAGGCCGGGAACGACGTCTGCTTGACAGGTTGCTCCAGGATCTGGAGTCGGACATCGAGTGGCTCCGGGGGGAACAAGAAAAGCTCGACACCCCAAGAACACACCAGCATGATTGGGGAGATGACCTCGCGTATGGGGTTGTGGCCCGCATCCTGGAGAAACGGGTTAAGCGGTGCAAGGACAAGCTCAAGGAGATAAGGGCCGTATGGGATGGCTGGGGCGGACCACCGAGCCCCTACCTTCCGCAGAAGGATAATTGCCAAAATCTTTATGAGAAGGAGTGAGTGCTCTATGGGTTCGGCGAAGGTGCTGGAAAAAACGACGGAACTTGCACGCGAAGATTGGCTGGAGATTCGCAGGCAGGGCATTGGGGGGTCTGATGCGGCCTCTATCGCGGGGCTCAACCCCTGGCGGCCTGCTGTTGCTGTGTACATGGAAAAACGGGGGGAGGACCCGTTCGAGGAGGAGCAAAACGAGGCGATGTATTGGGGGACCCGCCTGGAGGACCTGGTGGCCCAGGAGTTCCAGGAGAGGACCGGAAAGAAGGTCTGGCGCAGGAACGCTGTCCTCCAGCACCCGGAGCATGAGTTCGTGCTTGCGAACATCGACCGGCGTGTGGTCGGGGAAGAGGAGGGCCTGATACCCCTTGAGGTGAAGACCACCTCGGCCTGGAACCGTGAGGAGTGGGAGGACGATGTGATCCCGGACATGTACGCAATTCAGGTGCAGCACTACATCGCAGTTTGTGGTGCCCCCTACGCCTATATCGCGGTGCTCATCGGCGGGAACAAGTTCCGGTGGGCGAGGGTGGAGAGAGACGATGAGGCCATACGCTACCTTATACAGATCGAGAAAAACTTTTGGGAAAACCATGTCCTTGCCGGCGAGCCACCGGCCCTCGATGGGTCTGATGCATCAAGCGAGCTGGTGGCGAAGATGTACCCCGAGGCCAAGCCCAACAGCGAACTGGTCTTGCCCCGCGAGGCAAGGCCCCTGATCGAGCAACGGCAGGGGTGGAAAGAGCGGGAGGAGGAGGCCAAGGAGCACCGTAAGGCCGCCGAAAACAAGCTGAAGGATATGTTGGGCGAAAAGGAGATCGGCCTGTTTGAGGGCGAGCCTGTGGTGCGCTGGACGCAGGTTACGTCGAAACGTATTGACTCCAAGAAGCTGCGTGAGCAGTACCCGGAGGTTGCCGAGGAGTGCGAATACGAGTCTAGTTATAGGAGGTTGACAGTCAATGGCTAAAAAGCAGAATGGTGACCTGGCGAATAAGCTGGCGAAACGGGCGAACGGTGGTGGGGCCCCCACCAAGGCGAACGATCCCGCGAAGACGGTCCACCAGTACCTGGAGAAGATGAAACCGCAGATTGAGCGGGCACTGCCCAAGCACCTCGACGCGGACCGGTTGGCCCGTATCGCGCTCACCACCATACGCACTACGCCGAAGCTGTTATCCTGCGAAATCTCCAGCCTCATGGGTGCGGTCATGCAGGCCGCGCAGCTGGGCCTTGAGCCGAACATCCTGGGGCACTGCTATATCATCCCGTACAAGCGCGAGGCCACCTTCATCATCGGCTATCGCGGCATGATCGAGCTTGCACGCCGGTCGGGGAACATCGAGAGCATCTACGCCCACGAGGTGCGGGAGAATGATGAGTTCGCGTATGAGCTGGGCCTGGATCCCAAACTCGAACATAAGCCCGCCATGGAAGACCGTGGGGACATTACCGGTGCCTACGCGGTGGCTAAGTTCCAGGGTGGGGGCTACCAGTTTGACTTCATGCCCATCGAGGAGATCGAGAAGCGTCGCCGGCGGTCGGCCGCCGGGAACAGCGGTCCCTGGAAAACCGACTACGAAGAGATGGCGAAGAAGACGGTTATCCGGCGCATGTTCAAGTACCTGCCGGTTAATGTCGAGGATATGCGCGGTGTGGAGCGTGAGGAGGAACCCAGGACGCTGGAGGATGTGGCCTCCGAGGAGGCCGAGGAGTTCATCGACATTACCGAGGAGTCGCCGGAGGAGGAGGGCGCGGAAGAGAAGGATGCCGCCCCAGAGGTTGAAGCTGGCGAGGGCGAGCAGATGGGCCTGGGCGGGGAAAAAGCATAGCAGGCGGTCGAAGTGTGACCGGGGCCTTCGGGTCCCCGGTCACACTTATGTAATGGCAGGACAAGAGGGGAGCGATAAAATCCTTGAAAGCTATCTGCCAGTCATGCGGGTGGGAGTCTCCTGAGGCGCACAGCGAGAAAGATTTGAAGATACGCGTCAACAAGATCAAGGGTGGGCTTTGTCTGCTGTGGGAGTCGGATCGGCCCCCGGCGGTACACTGCCCCGAATGCTGGGAGAGCTGCGTGGTGGTCGATTGCCAGTATTGCTTCAACGAAGAGGGTTGCGCGAACACGGAGGGCCCATGCGAGAATTTTAACGGTGGTATGCGGTTATAGGCAGGGGGGGCACACACCGTGGGGAGGAGCTTAAAAGACATTATCGGGGATGATGACCTGGGCGATGGGGACCAGATATTCCGGGAGGAGACCATGGGGCGCATGGGTGGAGGGGGAAGCCATCGCAAGGGAGCCGAGGAGGAGGATGAGGATGGGGCCCCAGCGCTTGAGTGGCTAACGGATAACCGCAGATACAAGCGCGGGGCGGTGCCCTACCTTACCCTCCATGAGAAGCGCCTTTATATCAACCGCGAGGCAATGGACCGATTGGCATGGCCGGAGCATGTGCGTGTTGGCCTGGATGAGGATCAGCGAATCCTGGCACTGCAACCGGGAACACCGGGCGAAGACTTTCCGCTGGTGAACCAAAAAAAGGATCCCAGGAAGGCTGGAGCATCCATATGCAGGACGGCTCTTGCGGCACGGTTACAGCAGATGGGGATGACGAGGGGCGAACACTATCCGATTGAACGGGTGGCGGTAGACGGGGAGGATGTCTGGATCGCAAGGATATAGGGGGGAGGCCATATGAGCGAAACGGATGAGGGACTCTGGCGTGTTGGGGCAAGGCGGGGGATACAGGATAAGTATTGTTACCATTGTGGTGCAAGGTACCTTGTTGTAGAACTACTGCCCGGGTATATGAAGTTTAAATGCAGGGAGTGCAAGGGGACCTTTTGCCTGGTCCTGTCGAGTGAGGGGGAGGGAAGTGATCGTAAGAGCGATACGGACACCGAACGCTGACTATGACAACTACTTTTGTGAGGACTGTATCGCAGAACTCAAGCGGTGGATGCCGTCTATCGAGATCGGGCCGGTTGTGGAGCGGACCTGCCAGACGGGGTGCCCGCCCGTGAAGGAGGACGATGATGGCGTAGCTTTGCGAAAATAAAAGGAGTGATCTTTTATTGCAAAAATAATATTAGACTTATGTGGAGGTACAGGGGCATGGTCAAGACCTTATTATAAAGAAGCAGGTTATGATGTTAGATTGATAACCTTACCTGACCATGATGTGAGATTATATGCACCACCCAAAAACGTATATGGGATTCTTGCTGCGCCCCCATGTACTGAGTTCTCATACGCAAAACATTTCCATGGAAAAGGAAACTATGAACACGACTTTAGAAAAGGGCTCGAAATTGTATCAGCGTGTATGAGGATTATACTAACCTGCAACCCTTCTTTTTGGGTGCTAGAGAATCCAGGGCATGGATACCTGAAAAAATGGCTCGGTGACCCAGACATGATATTTGACCCTTGGGAATTCGGGGATGGTTGGCAGAAAAAAACTGCACTATGGGGAGACTTTAACCCTCCAACCAAGACAGTCAAAGAAAAACCAGAAGGGGTAGTTAAGTTTTCCATGTTGAAAAGCAAAGACATATACCCCGAATACTACGGCAAACTGTCAAGAAAAGTAAGGCGAGCAATAACACCGCCAGGATTTGCTAGAGCGTTTTATGAGGCAAACAAGTAATTTCGCATAACAGAGGTTTGACGCAAAAAGGAGGCCGAGGATGAAAGCACCTAAGATCCACTGCCAGGACTGCCTGGAGTTCGCAGCCGAGGCGGTGGATGCGGACAAGCGGGAGGCATACGTCATCTACTGCTGCGAGGCTTGCGGCTATGA
>PUNI01000604.1 GCA_003551745.1 Paracoccaceae bacterium
CTGCAGCGCAACATGAACTCCGAGGGTCGGCCAATGCTGGATGCTGCGATGAACGACAACCTGCCTCGTGGCACCATCTGCATTGAGGATCTGGAGATCGGCATGAGCCGTTACCTGCGCAAGCAGGTGACCGACCGCGACATCGAGCTGTTCGCCGAAGTGTCGACCGACAGGAACCCCGTGCATCTCGACGACGACTATGCGCAGGACACGATCTTCGAAGGCCGCATCGCCCATGGCATGCTCACCGCCGGGCTGATCTCGGCGGTGATCGGCGAGCAGCTGCCCGGGCACGGCACCGTCTATCTTGGCCAGTCGCTCAGGTTCATGGCGCCGGTCCGCCCCGGTGATACGGTCGTGGCCGAGGTGACGGTCAGCGCCATCGACCATTCCAAGCGCCGCGTCACCCTTGAAACCCGCTGCCTCGTGGGTGATACGACCGTCCTGAAGGGCGAGGCGGTGGTTCTGGCGCCAAGCCGCAAGTTCGACTGACCGGCGGGTCTCCCCCGCCCGAGGGGGAAGATGCGCACGCTCAGGGGCTGGACTGGGCTCGATGCCGCCGACCAAGGGGCCAGCCTCGCCATCGGGAACTTCGACGGTGTGCATCGCGGCCACATGGCCGTGCTCGACGTCGCCCGGCGCATAAACGCCCCGCTGGGCGTGCTGACCTTCGAGCCGCATCCGCGCGAGTTCTTCGCCCCTGACGCGCCGCCGTTCCGGCTGATGAACGCCGAGGCCCGTGCCCACCGGCTGGAGAAACTGGGGGTCGAGATCCTCTATGAGGTGCCCTTCGACGCCCGGCTGGCCGGCCTGACGGCCGAGGCCTTCGTGGACGAGGTTCTGGTGGCGGGGCTGGGGGTGGCCCATGTCGTGGTGGGCGAGGATTTCTGCTTTGGCCGGGGGCGCGCGGGCAACGCGGCGCTGCTGGCAGAATTCGGCGCGGCGCGGGGGTTCGGCGTGACGGTGGCCGAACTGCTGGGCGGCCCGTCCGGCCGGGTCTCCTCCTCGGCCATCCGCACCGCGCTCGCCGAGGGCCGGCCGCAGGATGCCGCCGCCATGCTCGGCCACTGGCACCGGATCGAGGGGCCGGTGCTGCACGGTGACAGGCGCGGCCGCGATCTGGGCTATCCCACCGCGAACATGGCCATGACCGGGCTGCACGCGCCGCGCTTCGGCATCTATGCCGTTCTGGTCGACGTGCTCTCTGGCCCCCATGCCGGCAGCTATCACGGGGCGGCGTCACTGGGCATCCGACCGATGTTCGAAACACCGGTGCCGGGGCTGGAGACCTTCCTGTTCGATTTCGACGGCGATCTCTACGACACGCATCTTTCGGTGGGGCTGGTCGAGTTCCTTCGCCCGGAGATGCGCTTCGACAGTCTCGACGGGCTGGTCGCGCAGATGGCCGCGGATTCCGCCCGCGCCCGCGCGATCCTCGCGGCACTCTGACCCCTTTCCAAGCTGGCCCGCATGCGACAGGGTGCGAGGTCATGAAGGACCCCATCCCACGCGACGATGTCCGGCCCCGCTTCTGGGCGCGCGTGCCGTTGAAGGACCTCACCCCGCGGGAGTGGGAGGCGCTCTGCGACGGCTGCGGGCGCTGCTGCCTGAACAAGCTGGAGGATGCCGACACCGGCGAGATCGCCTTCACCCGGGTGGCTTGCCGGCTGCTCGACGGCGAGACCTGCCGCTGCGGCAACTACCCGCTGCGCAAGCGGCTGGTGCCGGAATGCGTCGTGCTGACGCCGCAGAACATCGGCGAGATCGCCTACTGGATGCCCGCCACCTGCGCCTACCGGCTGGTCTACGAGGGCCGGCCGCTTGAGCGCTGGCACCCGCTGGTCTCGGGCGACCCCGACAGCGTCCACCGTGCCGGGATCTCGGTGCGGGGCTGGACGGTGCCGGAATGCGCGGTGCCCGAGGAGGAATGGGAAGAACATATCATCGCCGAGGAGCTGTGATGGAGTTCGCATCGGACAACACCGCGCCGGTGCCGGCGGCGGTGCTCGAGACGCTGGCGCGCGCCAATGCAGGGTTCGCGCCGGGATACGGTGCCGACGACTGGACGCGGGCGGTGCAGGCGGCGGTGCGCGAGGCCTTCGAGGCCCCCGCGGCGGCCGTCTATCTCGTCGGCACCGGCACGGCGGCCAATGCCCTGGCGCTGGCCTGCCACTGCCCGCCCTGGGGCGCCGTCTTCTGCCACCGCCACGCCCATGTCGAGGAGGATGAATGCGGGGCGCCGGAGTTCTTCACCGGTGGTGCCAAGCTCGTCCATGTTCCCGGAGAGCATGGCCGGATGACCCCGGCGGCGCTGGAGGCGGCGATCTCGGCCACCGGCCGTCTGGGCGTGCATGGCGTGCAGCCGGGGATGGTGAGCCTGACCAATGTCACCGAGGCCGGCACGGTCTATCCCCCAGCCGAGATCGCCGCCCTGGCGCAGGTGGCGAAGGCGCGCGGGCTGCCCGTGCATCTGGACGGCGCGCGCTTCGCCAATGCGCTGGTGGCCACCGGCGCAAGCCCCGCCGAGATGACCTGGAAGGCCGGCGTCGACGTGATCAGCTTCGGCGGCACCAAGAACGGGCTGATGGGCGTCGAGGCGGTGGTGCTGTTCGATCCGGCCCGGGCCTGGGAGTTCGAGTTGCGGCGCAAGCGCGGCGGGCATCTCTTCTCCAAGCACCGATACCTGGCCGCACAGATGGCGGCCTGGCTGGAGGGCGGGCTCTGGCTGGACCTCGCCGCACGGGCCAATGCCGCCGCCGCCCGGCTGGCCGCCGGGATCGCGGCGGTGCCGGGGGCGGCGCTGGTCCATCCGGCCGAGGCCAACATGGTCTTCGCGGCGCTGCCAAGGGCCGCGCATCGCCGGCTGCAGGCGGCCGGCGCGCACTACTATCTCTGGCCGGCGGGCGAGAGCCTGGAGGGCCCGGATGACGCGCCGGCACGGTGCCGGCTGGTCTGTTCCTGGTGCACCGGGGCCGCCGACGTCGATCGCTTCCTCGCACCCCTGCGCGAGATGGCAGCCGCCGGCTGACCGCGGCGGGCGCAGCCGCCATCAGCGCCCAGACCCCGGAATGAGCGAGAGAGCAGTGGATCAGCGGCGCCCGATCCTGCCCCATGGCGAGGCGCACCACATGGGCTGAAAGCCCTGTGACCGCGGGCCGGCTCACGCCACCTGCGCCAACTCCGCGTCCAGAAAGTCGAGCCGGTCCTGCCCCCAGAGCACCGCCTCGCCCACGACCCATGTGGGCACGCCGAAGACGCCCCGGGCGACCGCGGTCTCCAGGTTGCGGGCATAGGTCTCCGCGCCGCTCAGAAGGCCGCGGTCGGCCAGATCGGGATCATAGCCCGCACGCGCGAGGCAGTCGCGGATCACGGCGTCCTCGGCGATGTCCCTCTCCTCGGCCCAGACGGCGCGGCCGAGACCGGTGAGAAGCCCGGCCAGATCGCCGCCGCCCGCATCCTGGGCGGCGATCAGCGCATAGGACGCCGGCGCCGGATTGGTCGGGAAATGCCGGGGCTTCAGGTTGAGCGGCATGTCGAGCCGCGCCGACCACCGCGCCAGCTCCTGCAGCCGCCACGCCTTGCGGTTGGGATGGCGGTCGGCCAGCGGCGTGCCGCCGGTGCGGGCAAAGAGCGCGGCGGCATCCAGCGGACAGAGATCCAGCGCCGCGCCATGGCGGGCGGCGATCTCGAACGGGCGCCGGCCGGCCAGATAGACCCACGGGCTCAGCGGCGTCAGAAAGTATGCGATTTCGGTCATGCTCGCCCCGTCCTGCCGCCCAACGGTCCGCCTAGTTTGCAAGACCGTATCCCGGTGATAAGCGGTGTCAACGCCGCCTGACCCTGTAGCTTCCCACGAGGAATCCATGGCCTCTCCGATCGAGCCGAAGCTGATCGCCGGCAATGCCAACCGGACGCTTGCCCGCGCCATCGCCCGGCGCATGTCGCTGCATCGCGGCACTTCGGTCAGCCTCGTCGACGCGCGGGTGGAACGGTTCAATGATCAGGAGATCTTCGTCGAGGTGTTCGAGAATGTCCGCGGCGAGGACATGTTCATCCTCCAGTCCACCTCGAACCCGGCCAACGACAACCTGATGGAGCTGCTGATCATCGCCGATGCGCTGCGTCGGTCCTCGGCGGCGCGGATCACGGCGGTCATCCCCTATTTCGGCTATGCCCGTCAGGACAGGCGGACCCGGGCGCGCACGCCGATTTCGGCCAAGCTGGTGGCGAACCTGATCTCGGTGGCCGGGATCGAGCGCGTGCTGACGCTCGACCTGCACGCCGCACAGATCCAGGGCTTCTTCGACATCCCGGTCGACAATCTCTATGCCGCGCCGGTCTTCGCGCTCGACCTGCAATACCAGTTCCGCGGCCGACTCGACGACGTGATCGTGGTCTCGCCCGATGTGGGCGGCGTCTCCCGCGCGCGCGAACTGGCCGCCCGGATCGGCTGCGGGCTCGCGATCGTCGACAAGCGCCGGGGCGCGCCGGGCGAGATCGCCGAGATGACGGTGATCGGCGAGGTCGGCGGGCGGATCTGCGTGATGGTCGACGACATCTGCGATACTGCCGGCACGCTGGTGAAGGCGGCGGAGCTTCTGGCCCGCGAGGGGGCGACCGAGGTGCATGCCTACATCACCCACGGCGTGCTCTCGGGCCCGGCGGTGGAGCGGGTCAGCGGATCGAGCCTCAAGAGCCTCGTGGTCACCGACTCGATCGAGCCCAGCGAAGCGGTCCGGGCGGCCGCGAACATCCGCATCCTGCCGACCGCGCCGATCCTCGCGCAGGCGATCCTCAACATCTGGAGCGGCACCTCGGTGTCGTCGCTCTTCGACGCCGAGGTGCTGCTGCCGATCTACGAGAGCATGTATCTGCGCGACTGAGCGGGCCTCAGTGCTTGAGTTCGGTGGCCGAGGTGATCACCCCGCCCAGCAGGCCGTAGGCGATCGCCTCCTCCGGGTTCATCCAGTAGTCGCGGTCGGTGTCCGTCTCGATCTTCTCGTAGGGCTGGCCGGTGGCCTCGGCGAAGATCCGGTTCAGCCGCTCGCGCATCTTCAGGATCTCGCGGGCCTGGATGCCGATGTCGGTCGCCGGCCCGCCCATGCCGCCCGAGGGCTGGTGCAGAAGAAACCGCGTGTTGGGCGTGCAGAAGCGCCGCTCGCGTGGCACCGCCACGAAGATGAGCGCGCCGGCCGAGGCCACCCAGCCGGTCCCGATCATGTTCACCGGGGCGTCGATGAAGCGGATCATGTCGAAGATCATGTCGCCCGACTCCACATGGCCGCCGGGCGAGGAGACGATCACCGTGATCGGGTCCTTCGACACGGCGGCCAGCGCCAGCAGCCGTGCCGAGGTGGTGCGCGCCAGCTCCTGGTTGATCGGCCCCGTGATGAGCACCGAGCGGGCGTCGAAGAGATGCTTCTCGACGATGTGGCTCGGCCCCTTCTCCTCGGCCTTGCGGTCGTCATCCTCGTCGTCGAGGCGCGGCATGTGCGGATCGGCGTTCATGGAAACCCCTGTTTGAGACCGGGCAAGACCTAGGCCAAGCCCGGCGGCCGCACAAGGCTGTGGACAGAAGATGCACGGCCGGTCACACTTTACGCTGGGTCAAGCGGTGTGGGGGCGTGCAGCCGATCTCGCTGGAGCGATTGCGGCATCTGTCCACGCTGGCGTTCTCGGCCGCCGTCGATGGCCGGGCATGGGCGCGGGTGCTGGCCGGGATCTCCGTCGCGGCGGGCGGGGTGCCGGTGCATCTGATCGGCGAGGACCGGGCGAGCGGGCTGCACATCGGCCATCTCGAGCACGGCTACGACCCGGAGACGGTGCGCCGCTTCACCCGGGATTACCGGGGGCAGAGCCCCTGGATGCAGAACGTGATGTCCGAGCCGTTGGCGCGCGCGATCCCCTGCGGCCTCATGTGTCCCGATGCCGAGGTGGAGCGCTCGGCCTTCTACGCCGATGTGGTGCGTCCCTTCGACGACATGATCGGCGGTGGCGGGGCCGTGCTGGCACGCGGCGAGGACAGGGTCTTCAAGATCGGCGGCAGCGTGCCCCGGCGCCATCGCGACCGGCTGGAGCCGGCGCTGATCGACCTGCTGAACCTTCTGATCGGCCCGCTGACCCATGCCTGGCAGATCGGCCGCCATCTCGCCGCGAGCGCGCTGGAACGCCAGGCGCTCGCCGGCCATGTGCTGGGCGCCACCGCGCTCTTCGTGCTGACACCGACCGGCCGGCTGGCCCACGCCAACGCCGAGGGCACGGCGCTGCTGGTGGCCGGCGGGCTGGTAGAGGTCGACCTGCTGGGCCGGCTGCGGTTCCCGGCGGCCGCGGCGCAATTGCAGCTCGCCGCCGCGCTGGACGGACTGCGCCGCGGCGCCCTGGCCCTGATGGAGTTCCCGGTCGGCCCGGCCGAAGCCATCGCCCGCGTGCGGCTGTCGGGGATCACGGCCGATGTGCTGGGCGACGGCCCCGCCGGGCTCCTGCTCGGTGCCGGCGGGCCCTGCCTGATGGTGGTGCTGTCCCTGCCGCCCTCCCGCGCCGACACCATCCCGCGCCTGATGGCTCTGCACGGCCTTACCCGCGCCGAGGCCGAGGTCGCCTGCGCATTGGCCGACGGCCTCACGCCGGCCGAGATTGCCGAGACTAGAGGCGCCAGCCTTCACACGGTGCGCAACCAGATCAAGTCGGCTATGGCCAAGTGCGGCGTGCACCGCGCCGCCGCCCTCGCCGCCCTTGCGACACTTGCCCAAGTCAGGAAGCCGGAGGCATTGCCCTGCAAGCTACCCGACAAGCTCTGACAACGGGGCCGGGCCCCTTAACCAACTAGCCGTCCTGTTCCGACGCTGCCATCCCCCCGGGTGAAACGGATTTCGTCACCGCGGATCTCGACGACTTGGCAATCGCGTGCAAGCGGCCTTCCGTCGACGAATTGACCCGCTCGGCAGTATTGCCCATTCTCGAAGCCCCAGGTTGCCGTGGTGCGCAGTTCGCCGTTGCGGAAAGCTGCGAACCGGTTGCCGGAGAACCGGATCACGTCTTCACCGAAGAGCATGTCGCGACCTGCTAGCATCTCGGCAAACTCTGCCGCCGTCGTGATCTGCCGGAACTCGCCGCTCGTGGGCGCTTCAGCGGTCATGCATCCGGCAAGCGCGATCGCGGCGGCGACGCCAAGGCCCAGTCCAATTCGTCTCATCTCCAGCCCCCCATCATTCTGTGCGGAAATCGATGGGGAAGGATGGCTGCGGGACGGGAATGTCGCATGACCAGAATTGGTCATGCCGCTGATCGTCATCGCCAAGCGACCAACAATAAGGACCCTGCGCAAGGCGCGGGGTCTTCCGTGGCTCGTCGGCTGGTTCAGACGCCCAGCGTGCTGCGGAGCGCCTGCATGTCGGCGACCAGCTTGTCGGCGGCAGCTTTTCCGTCCTCGGGGGCAGCGTCAGCGGCGGTCTTTGCTTCGGCGACCAGCTCGTCGAAGAGGGCGCCGTTGGCGTCCTCCATCGACAGCGCGCGCTCGGCGAGCACCGAGGCGGCCTCGGGGGTGATCTCGGCAAAGCCGCCGGTCACGACGAAGCTCTGCTCGCCGTTGGGCCCGCTCACGCGCAGGATGCCCGGCCGGAGGGTGGTGATCAGCGGCGCATGCTGCGGCATGGCCGTCAGATCGCCCTCGGCGCCGGGGATCTGCACCTCGGCCGCGGCCATCGCGGCGAGCCGGCGCTCGGGCGAGACCAGCTCGAAGTCGAAGGTGTCGGCCATGTCGCCCCCTTATGCCGCAGCGGCGAGTTTCTGCGCCTTCGCCACCGCCTCCTCGATGTCGCCGACCATGTAGAAGGCGGCCTCGGGAAGATGGTCGTATTCCCCGTCCACGACCGCCTTGAAGGAGGCGATGGTCTTCTCGAGCGGCACCTGCACGCCCGGGAAGCCGGTGAAGACCTGCGCCACGTCGAAGGGCTGGCTGAGGAAGCGCTGGATCTTTCGGGCCCGCGCCACGGTCAGCTTGTCCTCCTCGCTGAGCTCGTCCATGCCGAGAATGGCGATGATGTCCTGCAGTGACTTGTAGCGCTGGAGGATCCCCTGCACCGAGCGCGCCACGTCATAGTGCTCCTGCCCCACCACCTGCGGGTCGAGGATCCGCGAGGTCGAGTCCAGCGGGTCGACGGCCGGGTAGATGCCGAGTTCGGAGATCGCGCGCGAGAGCACCGTGGTCGCGTCGAGGTGGGCAAACGAGGTCGCCGGCGCCGGGTCGGTGAGGTCGTCGGCCGGCACGTAGATCGCCTGCAC
>PUNI01000452.1 GCA_003551745.1 Paracoccaceae bacterium
ACCGACACGACCGCCGAAAGGCCCGCCGACACGGCTCGCCCCGACCGTAACCCCGGGCACGACCGAGCTGGCTGAATCCGCCCGGCGCCCTCTGGACAGCCGCGCGACGCTCGGCTAATCGGGCCGAACCCAAGGCGTGTGCCTTCCCGTGCCCGGGTAGCTCAGGGGTAGAGCAGTGGACTGAAAATCCTCGTGTCGGTGGTTCAAATCCGCCCCCGGGCACCATCCCAATCCTCTGTAGGTGTTGGCATTTTCCAGTCTCTTCGGTTTCCTTCCCGGTCAGGTTTGGCGCTTTCGGGCGGAAGGTTTGACAAGCTTTGCCCTCGATGTGTTCGCACGCTCCAGCGCGTGACCCGTCTTGCGGTTCTTCGCGGCGAGGTTGGCGTTGCGGCTGGAGTGGAGGGCCATCGAGGGCGTTTTCTGGCCCAGCAGGTCGGCAATGCTGCGCTAACCTTCGCTCCATTGAGGCTACGATGAGCCAGAAACCCTCGGTCACGCAGTCTGCCCAAACCGTCGCAAGCGCGCTGACGCCAGAAAGCGGTGGCTGGTGGCGATGCACCAGCCGCTCGGCGCACCGGCGATCCGCGTGATCGGTCAGTTCCGCGTGCGCGGGATCTCGGTGACGGCGGCTTCCTGGACGGGATCGGCGATGCCGCCCCATTGGGCGCGCAGCCAGGTGGCAAGCCGGGCGATGTCGGCGTCGGACAGGACATGCGCGAAGGGTGGCATCGCGTACATGCGCTTGCCCCGCGGAAACTCCTCGGTGGGGATGCCGTTCAGCATGACCGTGAGCAGGTTGAGCGGGTTCTCGAGCGCCAGCGTCGCGTTGCCGCGCATGGCAGGGGCCACGTCGGGGATGCCCGCCCCGGTGTCGCCATGGCAGCTGGCACAGGCGGAGAGGTAGAGGGCCTCTCCGGCCGTGACGCCGAGCGCGGGATCGGTCGCTTCCGGGAGGGGAGCCGGCGGCGGGCTCGGCTCGGGCAGGGTGCCGTCCGGAAGGGTGAGCAGATAGGTGGCGATCGCGGTCAGGTCGTCGCGCTGCATCGAACCGGTCGAGAAATGGGTGACCGTGTACATGCCGCCGAAGGTGGTGCCCTGCGGCCCGATCCCGCTGGCCAGGAACTCGGTGAGACCCGGGACGTCGAAGCCATGCGCCGCCAGCGCCGTGGCCTGAAGCGATGGCGCCTCCAGACCCTCGATCACCGCTCCTTCGAGCGCGCGCGCGAAATCGGTACCCATCATGAAGTTCATCGGCGTGTGGCAGGCCCCGCAATGGCCGAGTCCCTCGACGAGATAGGCACCGCGGTTCCAGGCCTCCGGCCGGTCGGGATCCTCCGGCGCCGTGCGGCGGGGGAAGTTCAGCAGCGTCCAGAAATTCATGAAGGGGCGCAGCGGGAAGGCGAAGACGCCTGTGTTGGCCGGAACATCCTGCGCGATCGGTTCGAGCGACATCATGTAGGCATAGATCGCGTCGATGTCGTCATCGGTGGTGATCTGCGTGAAGACGAAGGGCATTGCCGGGTAGAGATTGTGCCCGCCGCGGGCGATGCCGTCGCGGAGCACGCGGTGGAAGTCGGCGCGGGTGTACTCGCCGATGCCATAGGTCGGGTCCGGCGTGATGTTGGGCGAGTAGAGCGTGCCGAACGGCGTGTCGAAGGGCACGCCGCCGACCGCGATCGGCCCCTGCATGGGCGAATGGCAGCCGAGGCAATCGCCCGAGAAGGCGAGTTCGCGACCGCGGGGCGCGAGCACGGCCATCTCCTCGGCAGAGAGCGGCTCGAAGGCGGCAACGGCGATGTGGTTGCCGCGGAAGGCGCCGGACAGCACGGCCAGCCCGCCGAGCACCAGCACGGCGACGATCACGAGAAGGGTCTTGCGCACGGGGCTGGCTCCTAATCCACGACATAGCCGGGGGTTGCGAGCGCAACCTCCCGCACGGCCTCGAAATACCGCACATAGCCGGTGCAGCGGCAGATGTGGTTCTCGAAGGCTGCCGAAATGGCCCCCTCCAGTTCCGCCCGGCGCACGGGCGCATGCTTGAGCCCGTCGAGGAAGACGGTGGCCGCCGCCACGAAGCCGGGCGTGCAATAACCGCACTGAAAGGCGAAGTGATCGATGAAGGCCTGCTGCACCGGCGTCAGCTCGACCACCTCGCCGTTCTCGTCGCGGCGGGCCTGCCCTTCGATCGTGGTGATCGACTTTCCGTTGAAAAGATGCGCGCCGTAGATGCAGGTCCGCATCTCGCTGGTCGTTCCGTCCTCCTCGTCGACCACCACGGTGCAGGCGTGACAGATCCCCTGGCCGCAGCTGAAGCGGGTTCCGGTGAGGTTCAGATAGTCGTGCAGGAAGTCGATCATCGGCATGCCGAGCGGCACATCCACCGGACCCACGGCATTCCCGTTGATCGTCAGAGAGACCGGTTGCTTCCGGATCATGCGGTGTCCTCCCGGACCTTGTCGGGCGAGAATGGCAGGTCGAAAATGCGCTTTCCCGTGGCATGGGCGATGGCGTTGCCTGTCGCGGCGATCACCGGTACCATCACCGCCTCGGCAATCCCCTTGGGCGGGTCCGTGTCGGCCACGGGTGGAAGGTATTCGGCGGTCTGCTGCCAGACCGCAACATCCCGTGCCCGCGGAAGCCTGTAGCGATTGAAGTTCCAGGTGCCGTTGCCGGGGCCGTCCTCGTAGAGCGGCAGCGACTCCATCAGCGCGTGGCCAAGCCCCATGGCAATGCCGCCCTGCTGCTGGCCGGACACGAGTTCGGGCACGATCAGCCGGCCCGCATCGAGCAGGCTGTGCACCCCGACCACCTCGACCGCGCCGGTGCTCGGCGTCACGCTGACGGCGACGAGGCAGCCCGCCGTGGCATTGGTCATCGGGTCGCCGTCACCGCGCCCGCCCGGCGGATAGGTGACGCTCGAGCGCTGGATGAAGTCGTAGCCGCCGGTCGTCATGCGGGCCTTCAGATCCTCCGGCGCGCCGTCTCCGTAGCGGACCGCCAGCGCGTCCGCCGGGATCGTGATATTGCCGATGGTCGGCACGTCGAAATCCGCCGTCGCCCATTGCCAGAGACTGTAGGTGTGCAAGGCCACGCCGGTGACCAGCCCCAGCCGGTGGGCCTCGGCGGCCAGCTCCGCGAAGGGGATCGCCCGCATGCCGCCGCCGGCCAGGCCCTCGGGCGTCACGCGAATGTCGGAGGCCGTGACCCAGAGCGGCGAGATACCGCCGCCGCCAACGCCGCGGCTCCAGATCGACTGGGCCGCGGGCCAGAGCGTGTGCTCCAGCAGGAAGCGTCCGGCCGTGCGGGTGGCGAAGCCGAGGTAGTAGACGCTGGCCGAGGAGCTCATGTCGGGCAGGAAGGAGGGTGTCCAGAAGGGGTCGTCCGCGCTGGCCTCGCCCCAGGTGGACACGAGCGGCAGTTCGGGAAACTCCGTCACGCCGAAGGTGACGTCGTCCGGCGCCTTGCCGATCGCCTGCCAGATCATCACCTGCTGCGCGGTCGTGGCCCCGGTGCCGATCTCCTGGCAGCAGTGGCGCAGGGAGAGCCGGCCGTCGGGGTCGAACTCCAGCGCCAGCGCGCTGACGTCGCCGCCCGCGCCATAGACCTTGTTGACCTGCGCATAGCCGACCCCGTAGCGCCGGCCCGGATTCGCGGCCTCATAGGCCGCCTTGTCGGCCTCGCGGTTGGCCCAGAGCGGATGCGCCTCGGCGCGGTCCAGCATCTCGGCATTGCGGAGATAGCCGCCCTGGGGCCCGCCCTGGGTATTCGCGAAGCCTTCGGCCAGAGCGTTCCGGCGCCGCAGCTCGATCGGGCTCAGGTCCAGTGCGGCGGCCGCCTCGTCGACCAGAAGCTCCATGATGGTCTGGGCCTGCAACGCCCCGAAGCCGCGCATCGAACCGGCCTCCACGGCGCGGCTGGCCAGCGCGATCGCCGACAGGTCGGATTTCGGGAAGTAGTACATCGACTGGGCGCCGCGCACCGCCTCGTGGGCGACCGCGACCGAGAGATTCGCGCGTCCGCCGCCGTTGCAGACATAGTCGCCCTTCAGGATCTCGAACTGCCCGCTGGCGCGGTCGGCGACCAGGGTGATGTCGATGTTGAAGGAGTGCCGCTTCATGCCCATCTGGAACTGCTCGTAGCGGTCGTTGGCCAGCCGCACGGGCAGGCCGTCGCCATAGAAGGCGGCCATCACCGTGTAGAGCGGAAAGATCGAGTAGTCCTTCGACCCGTATCCGACGGTGGTTCCGGTCAGGATCTCGATGTGGTCGACCGGGAAGGCACAGTCCTTCACGATCTCGGCGGCGGCCTGCGCCACGCCATAGGGCGACTGGGTGGCGGCAAGGATATGCAGCGTGCGCGTGTCGGCGTCGTACCAGGCATTGCCGTTGTCCGGCTCCATGGCACAGGGGTCGATAGACTGGGAGAAGCCCCGCCGCTCGATCACGAGCTTGCCCGGATCGTCCTTCGCGGCGACAATCTCGTCGGCGATATCGGCAGCATAGCCCATCCCGGCTTCCTGCCGCTCGCGCTTCTCGTCGTCGGTGCGGTCATCGCGCAGCAGCGGAGCCGCGCGTGCGCGCAGCCGGTTGGCCGGCGGCACCAGAGGCTCGTCGATCGCCGGCGGCCACACCGGGGTGTTCCCGTCGAACTTTCCGCTGATCGGCCCGTCCTGCAGGCCGGAGAAGACCGGATCCGCGAACGGGTCCTCGCCGGCGATCCGCACCCAGCGGTCGAGCCCGTAGTTGGCCGGCGGCCTCGGCCCGGTGACGTCGCCATAGACGACCGCGTCGGGACGGAACTCGATCGTCCGCTTGGCCAGCTCGAAGGCATCGAAGTCGCTGTAGACGAGCAGCGCGACGGGATGGCCCAGCATCGGCGCGGTCTCGCCGGCCGGCAGAAGGAAGTTCTCGCCGTAGAAGCCGTGCCCCATCACCTCCTGCGGGACCAGCACGCGGTCGCGCTGCAGATCCTCGTGCAGGATCACCCGGTCAGGCTGAAGCTCGGGGCCAAGAACCGAGAGGTCGACACGCTCGAACACGCGGTCGGCCTGGGTCGCCTTGAGGAAGAACGCATGGGCCTGGGAGTCGGGCCAGCCGGGCAGGTCGCGCGCGCGCAGGTCGCGGGCGAAGACCTTCTGGCCCGTGACCTTGCTGATCGCGTCCCAGCGGAAACGCGCGCGGCCGTCGGCGCCGATCCAGTTGCCGGCCGGCAGCGGCGAGTTGACCTGCGTCGCGTTCGATGGCGCGATCCCCACCAGCGTCACCGACACGCCGGACAGGACGCCGAGGCGAATGAAGCTTCGGCGCGACATCTTCGATGGAATCATGCGGGAAGCCCCGATCTGACGTGTATTTCGTGAATCTATGCAACCTATCGGTAGCACCGTCGCGTTGCGGCGGTCAATGCGACCGGTGGGTATGCCGTCCCGCACCGGATGGCGGCAGCCCCGGGACGCCAGACCCCTCGACCACCCGGATCGCGGCACCTCGTCCAATCGCCGCGCGATGGCCGGGCCGAGATCCTCCCACATTGCGGATCGGTGGTGGACTGCCGAAACGGTCGCGATTGAGGGCCACATCTTGTGTGGGGCGTGGCGGTCGCCGCGACATGACGTGGTCCGGCATTGACTCGCTGCCCGCCGCGCCGCAGGATGCGACCAAGAGCGCAGGACAGGTTTCGTGCAGTTCACCCGGCTCCGTCTCAACGGCTTCAAGAGCTTCGTCGACCCCACCGAGCTGGTGATCGCCGAGGGGCTGACCGGCGTGGTCGGACCGAACGGGTGCGGCAAGTCGAACCTCTTGGAGGCGCTGCGCTGGGTGATGGGCGAGAACCGCCCCACCGCCATGCGCGGCGCGGGCATGGAGGACGTGATCTTTGCCGGCGCCGCGTCGCGCCCGGCACGCAGCTTCGCCGAGGTCTCGCTGCGGCTGGACAACACCGACCGCCGCGCGCCGGCCGGCTTCAACGACACCGACACCCTGGAGATCGCCCGCCGCATCACCCGCGACGCGGGCTCGGCCTATCGCGTGAACGGCAAGGAGGCCCGGGCGCGCGACGTGCAGATTCTGTTCGCCGATTCCTCGACGGGGGCGCATTCCCCGGCGCTGGTCCGCCAGGGCCAGATCGCCGAACTGATCTCGGCCCGTCCCCGCGCCCGCCGCCGGGTGCTGGAGGAGGCCGCCGGCATCGCCGGCCTCTATGCCCGCCGCCATGAGGCTGAACTGCGGCTCAACGGGGCCGAAACCAACCTTGCCCGGGTTGCCGACCTGCTCGACGGGCTCGCTGCCCAGCTGGCGCAGCTCGATCGCCAGGCCCGGCAGGCGGCCCGGTACCGCGAGATCGGCGAGGCCCTCCGTCGGGCCGAGGGCGTGCTCCTGTGGCGCCGCTGGGAGGCTGCGGAGGCGGCTGGCGCGGCGGCCGCGCAGGCGCTGGCCGAGGCGACCCGCACCGCTGCCCGCGCCGAGACCGACGCGCGGCAGGCCGCGCGGCTGCGCGAGGAGGCCGAGCTGGCGCTGCCGCCGTCGCGCGAGGAAGACACCATCGCGGCGGCCATCCTGCAGCGCGTCAGCGTCGAACGCGACACGCTGGCCGCCGAATCCGACCGCGCCGACCGGGCCATCGCCGAGCTGGAGGCGCGGCTCGCGCAGCTGTCCCGTGACGGCGAGCGCGAGGCGGCGCTGAACCATGACGCCGAGGCCACCATCAGCCGGCTGGAGACGGAAGCCGGCACGCTGGCCGAGGCCGGGACGGGTTTCGAGGCCCGGCTTGCCGAAGCCGGCGCGGCCGCGGGCGCCGCGGCCGAGGCGCTGGCCGGACGCGAGGCCATGGTGGACAGCCGCGCCGCCGAGGTGGCGGATCTGAGCGCGCGGCATCAGGCGGCGGACCGCGCGCTGGCCGAGGCCGCTGCCGCGGCCGCGCAAGCCGAGCGCGACGCCGACGGCGCCCGCGCCGAGCTTGCCGCCGCCGGCGACACGCTCGCCCGGCTGACCCGCGAGACCGAGGCCGCCCGCGAGGCGCAGCGCGCCGCCGCCGGCGATGCCGAGGCCGCCGAGGCCCAGCTGACCGCGGCCGAGGCCGAGCGCGGCGAGTTGCAGGGCCGGGAAGCCGCCGCCCGCGCCGCCCGGGCCGAGGCCGAGGGCCAGGCCGGCACGCTGCGCGCCGAGGTGGCCGCGCTGGCGCGGCTGGTCGACTGCGACAGCGACGAGGCCGACGCGCTGATCGACCGGCTGCGCGTGGCCGAGGGCTATGAGGCGGCGCTCGGCGCGGCGCTGGGCGAGGATCTGCGCGCCCCCGAGATCGTGCCCGGACAGGCTGCCGACAGCGGCTGGGTGGACCTGCCGCCCTGCACCGCGTCGCCGTTGCCCGGTGGCGCCGAGCCGCTGGCCGCCCGGGTCGAGGCGCCCGCCGTTCTGGCGCGCCGGCTGGGCCAGATCGGGGTCGTGGCGCCCGCCGACGGGCCCCGGCTGCAGGCCGATCTGCGCCCGGGCCAGCGCCTGGTCAGCCTCTCGGGCGATCTTTGGCGCTGGGACGGGTTGCGTCAGGCGGCCGACAGCGCGCCCTCGGCAGCGGCGCTGCGCCTCCAGCAGGTCAACCGGCTTGCCGCCCTGCGCCGCGACCTGGAGGTGGCCGAGAGTCGGGCCGAGACGGCGTGCAGTGCCCATGAGAAACTGACCGCGCGGCTGGAGGAGCTGACCCGGGCGGCGGAGGACGCGCGCGCCGCCCGCCGGGCCGCCGACCGCGCCCTCAGCGAGGCCGGCCGCACGCTCGCCCGCGCCGAGGCCGACCTCGACCGTGCCACCGCGCGCCGCGAGACGTCCGAAGCGGCGCTGGCACGTCACCTTTCCGATGCCGAGGCCGCTGCCGCCCGACAGGCCAAGGCCGAGGCGACGCGCGCGGGGCTGGCCGATCTCGCTGCCGCCAGATCTGCGATGGAGGCGCTCCGGACCGAGGTGGAGGCGTCGCGCGGCGCCATGCTCACCGCCCGCACCGCCCAGGAGGCGCTGCGCCGCGAGGGCGAGGCCCGCGACCGGCGAGCCGCCGAACTGCGCCGCGAGATCGACGGCTGGCGCGCCAGGCTGGCCAGCGCCGGCGCCCGGCTCGCGGAGCTGGATCACCGTCGCGCCGATGCCGAGGCGCAGCTGGCGGCCGCCAGTGCCCGGCCGGCGGAACTGGAGGCGCGGCGCGCCTCCGTTGCCGGCCAGCTCGCCGTCGCCGAGGCCCGGCGTACCGCCGCTGCCGAGGCGCTCGCCGCCGCCGAAGC
>PUNI01000286.1 GCA_003551745.1 Paracoccaceae bacterium
ACGGAGAGACGCGCGTGATCGACCTCGACCTGCCGGAGGCCGCGCCGACCGCGGATTTCGATCTCGTCATCTGCCTGAACACCCTCGAGCATGTCGGCGATGCCCGGGTCGCCCTGAACAACCTTTGCCGGATGCTCAGGCCGGGCGGCACCCTGGTAGTCGCAGCGCCCTGCAGACATGCGGTGTTCGCGCATCTCAATCGCCGGCTGCCCGAATTGCTGAAGCGGCGCCTGTTGTTCGGCCTCTTTCCCGGGAAACGCGGCGACGGCTTTCCTGCCCGCTACGACCGCGCCTCGCCGCCGGAATACACCGCGATCCTGGAAGAGGACGGGCTGGAGGTGGTCGGCGTCGAGCGCATCTACTGGTCGAGCTACTTCACGCTGTTCTTCCCGCTCTACGCGCTGTGGCGCGCGGTGTCGCTGCTTCAGCGGGCGCTCGTGCCGGGATACTGCGAGCGGTTCATCGTGATCGCCCGGCGGCCAGCAGGCTGAGCGACGGAGGGCCATGCGCATCATCCAGATCATCAACCATGCCGGCCCTGGGTTCGGCGGCGCCGAGCTTCTGGCGGCACGCCTGCATGCGGATCTGCGGTCGGCGGGCGTTGACGCGCGTCTCCTGGCCCTCGGGCCGTGCCGCTGCGACGGGCTCGCGGGCGCCGAGTCCCTCGACGCACGGCATCTGCTCGACCCGCGCACCCTGCGACGACTTGACGGCTGGCTCCGGCCGCGGCTCCGGCCCGGCGATCTGGTCCACGCCCATCTTTTTCCGACAAGCCTGCATGTCGGGCTGTTGCGGCGGTCGGGCCGCATCCGCGTGCCCTGCGTCTTCACCGAACACAGTACCTGGAACCGGCGCCGCGACCTTGCGCTTGGGCGCTGGCTGGACCGCCGCATCTACCGGGGCTTCGACAGGGTGTTCGCGATCAGCCCGGCGACGGAGGCCGCACTTCTGACCACCCTGCCGATGCTGCGTGGCCGCACCGAGGTCGTCACCAACGGCACGCTGCTGCGCTTCGCCGCGCCGCCCGACCGCTCCGCCGCGGCGCTGCCGCTGATCCTGTCCGTTGGCCGGCTCGATGCGGCCAAGAACCATGCCGCCGCGCTGCGGGCTCTGGCCCGGCTCGGCGACCGGCCGTTCCGCTACGCCATCCTCGGCGATGGCCCCGAACGCGGCGCGCTGGAGGCGCTGGCGCATGAACTGGGTCTCGCCGGTCGCGTGCAGATGCCCGGCCATGTGGCCGACATCGAGCCCTGGCTGCGCGCCGCCGAGATCCTTCTGATGCCGTCGCTCTGGGAGGGATTCGGTCTGGCCGCCGTGGAAGGGATGAACGCGGCGCTGCCGGTGGTGGCGGGCGATGTCGCCGGTCTCGCCGACATCGTCGCGCCAAACGGCAGCGACGCGCCCGGTGCGGCCGGCCTTCTGGTTCCGCCACGGGACACGGCCGCGATTGCCCATGCCTTGGGCCGGTTGCTCGACGATCCCGCCCTGCGCCGCGCGCTCGGCAGAGCAGGCTTTGCCCGCGCCCCGGAGTATGGCAAGGATCGCATGACGGAGCGCTACATCGCAGCCTATCGCGCCGTGCTGGAAGGAGAGAGCCGATGATGCCCGGCACCACGGCAGGCCGGACCGCCGGAGTGGGCGCCCTGGCCGTTGCCGTCTTCCTGCTCTTCGCCATGCCGCGGCTCAACGTCCGCCTCGGTGGCATCCCGATCTACATGATCGATTTCGCCGTCCTGATGGCAGTTCTCTACGGGCTGACAGCCGCGCTGCGCGAATCCGCGCGCGGGGCCGCGCCGCGCTATCCGTTCGGCGGAATGATGCTGCTGCTGGCCGGCTTCGCCGTGGTCGGCGAGGTGGTCAGCCTGCTCTATGGCGCGCGGCCGCTCGAGCCGGTCTATCTGACCATGCGCACCGCACTGGCCTTTGCGCTGTTCTTTGCCGTCCCCTATCTGGTGCGAACACAGGAAGACATTCGCCTGATCGCGCAGGCGGCCACCCTCGGCCTGCTGGTCACCGCCACTCTGATGGTGCTTGTCTCGCTGCCGATGACGCGCGGCTTCGTGATCACCAGTATCTTCTCGATCCCGCAGCTCGAGCCGGCCACCGAACGGCTTACCGAGCGCTACCTCTTCGTCCGCGACGCCGACGCCGCAACCCGGGGCCGGTCGCTGGTCGGCGTGTCGATCGTCAGCGCCACCTTCGTGAACCTCGCCTGGCCGCTGGCAGCGCTGCTGCTGGTCGGCCGCTTCCGTATCGGGCCGGTCTGGCGGGCGCTTGCGCTGGTCGCGGTGTTCCTGGCACCGCTGGCTGTCCTGATGAGCTATTCCCGCGGCCCGATCGCCGGTACCGTTCTGGTTCTGCTCGCGGCCTTGCTGCTGAGCGTGGGCCGTCTGAAGCGGGCCCTGATCGTGCCGGTGCTCGCGACGGTGGGCGTCGTGGCCATGGTGGGCGTCGGATCGCAGCTGCTGATGATGGACCGGCTGGTCACCCGCGTCAGCGTCATGGTCGAGGATCCGACCCGCGACGCCGGCGACGCCGCGCGCTTTCTGGCCTATGTCCAGCCCTTCGAGCATGTGGTCGAGAACCCGCAGTTCCTGCTGATGGGGCAGGGCACAGCCCTCAGCCGCACCGGCGAGCACGCCATGCGCGGACAGGCCGATCATGCGCTCTTCGCCGCGGCCTACTACACCCGCGGCATGGCTGCCGCCCTGATCTACATGCTCCTGATCGTGGCCGCGCTCTACTATGCGAACCGGCACCGCGGGCTGCGCGGCTGGGATGACGGCGGGCTCTATGCCAAGGCCATGTTCCTGTCGCTGCTGGCCATCATCCCGTGGGCGCTGTTCGGCCACATGATCACCACCGATGTCCGCGGGATTCTGATGTTCTCGCTCATTCTCGGGCTGCTTGCGTCGCTGCGCAACTTCCCGATCGCCACCCGGTACGACCTGCCCGATGACCGAGTTGCCGCCCACAGTCGTCCTGCTGCTGTCTGACAAGCGGTCGGGCTCGACGATGTTCCAGGACGAGCTGTGCCGTCATCCGGCGGTGCAGCACGTCGCCTATTCTCCCCACACCTATTCCGAGACGCATCACTGGCTGAAGGCGGCCGTGCTGCTCGACCGTCCTGCCCCGCTCTTCGTGGGCAACCGGGTCTATGGCAACTATGGCTCGGCGGCGAACGCGCGCACCTACATGATAGACACGCTGGCCCGCAACATCCCGGGCTATGTCGCCCCGCAGGACGATGCCGCGCTCGTCTTCGAGGGCTGGGAGGCCCTCTGCGCCCGCTTCGCGCGGCCGGTGTTCTTCGAGAAGTCGCCGCAGATCCTCGTGCAATGGGCCGCGCTGTCGCTGCTGCTGGAATGGAAGGCGCGCACGCGGTTCCGGGTGCGGCTGATCGGGCTCGTCCGCAATCCGCTGGCGGTCCAGTATTCTGCCCAGGCGCTGTTCTCCTCGGAGGCGGAAAGCCGGCAGTTCAGCTGGCTCATGGGCCAGCGCAACCTGCTGACGCTGAAGTCGATGCTGCCGGCCGAGGATTTCCTGCTGCTGCGCTATGAGGACATCATCGCCGATCCCCGCGGACGCTTCGACGCGGTTTGCGACTTCGTCGGACTGCCGCGGGACGGCACGGTCGGCAGCGGCGCCCATGCCGAGTCGCTGGAGAAATGGCGCGACGATCCGGAATATACGCTGCAACTCGACCCTGCGGTGCGCCAGATCGCCGAGGTCTTCGGCTATACGGCTGCAGAGCTGGACAACCCCCACAAGCCCGCCGCCGCCCCCGCCGGGGCGCACACCCGCGGGCCGCGGCCCTGGCGGCAGCGGGCCGACGGGCTGGCCAACCGCGTCCTGCGCCCGGCCTATCTGCGGCTGCGCGCCCGCCTCGGGCCGCGGGCATGAGCGCGGCCGGCGCACTCCGCGGCGCAGCCGGAAACCCCACGCTGGGAGTGGTGACGATCTGCTTCAACGAGCAAGCCGACCTGCCCGGCTTTCTCGACCATCTGCTGCCCTGGGTGGACGAGATCGTCATCGTGGACGACGGCTCGACCGACCGCACTGCCGAGATCGCCCGGTCCGCCGGCCCCCACGTGCGGTTCCTGGCCAACCCGCGTGCGCCGGGCGAGTTCTTCAGCCACCAGCGCAACAAGGGCATCGCCGCGGCGCGCAGCGACTGGCTGCTGCACATGGACGTCGATGAACGGGTGCCGCCGGCACTGGCCCGCGAGATCCGCGCCGCCCTTCCCGATGCCGGCAAGGACGGCTATCGCTACCGCCGGTTGAACCACTTCCTGCACCGCCCGATGCGCGGCGGCGGCTGGCAGGACTGGAACCTCGTCCACCTGGCCCGCCGGGACAAGCTGCGCTTCGGCGGCATGTTCCACGAAAGCTGCGAGCTCGATGCGCCGGAAGCCCGCGTCGGGCAGCTCGCGGAACGGATGCTGCATTTCAACGAGGCGGATTTCGAGAAACGGCTGCGCAAGAGTGCGCAGTATCTGGAGGAAACCGTCAGCCGCGTCGAGGCGCGGGCGCGCCCGGTCACCGCTCTCGACATCCTTGCCCGTCCGGCGGTGGAATTCCTGCGCAAGTTCCTGCTCAAGGCAGGCTTCCGCGACGGCACGCCTGGGCTGATCGCGGCGATCCACGCGGCCACGGCCGTCTTCCGGGCCCATGCCGTCGTCTGGGACCGGCAGAACGCGATCCCGCGATCCGCGCTGGAGGCCGAGGTCGCGCGCCAGTGGCAGCGCGAGACCGGCGCGGCCGGGGAAAAGGCCGCGGGGAGCGGCTGAGCGATGCCCCATGTGCTCTTTCACCGGCCCACGGTCTGGCGTTCCGAGGTCGAATGCTCGACGAAGGTGCTGGCGCGTCTCTTCGGCGCGTTCGGCGCGGAGGTGAGCTATCTTCAGGCGCCGCTCGATCCGGTGCACCTGCTGCGCGGGACGCAGGGGTATCTGCGCATCTGGCGGCGCGGGCCGGAACGCGACGGCCCGGTGCGGGTGCTGACCCCGGCCACGCCGGTGCCGGTGCGCGATCTCTGGCCGCTGAACACGCTGGCCGCGGCGCAGTTGCGCTATGCCGCGGCCTGGCCCGCGCTGGCCCGGCTCGCCCCCGCGCCCGATCTCGTCTGGACGACCGTTCCCGGCAGCGGGGCCGCCCTGCGCCGTGCCTTTCCCGGCGCGCATCTCGTCTTCCACGTGGTCGATTACTACCCGGCCTTTCGGGGCTCGGCGGTGCAGCCGCTGGAGCGCAGCGACTATGCCGCCGCCGACAGCATCCTCACCATCGGCGAGACCCTGCGCGACTATCTGACGGCAGAGCTGGGCGTGCCGGCGCGCAAGGTGGCGGTGCTCGGGCAGGGGGTCTCGCTGGAGCGCTATGCCGCGCCGGGCCCGGAGCCGGAGCCCTTGCGCGCCCTGCCGCGGCCCCGGGCGGTGTGGAGCGGCGTTCTGGCCAAGGGCGATCCGCCGCTGTTCCGCGCGGCGGCCGAAACCCTCGCCGCGGCCGGCGGCAGCCTCGTTCTGATCGGGCCGCCGGCCGGCTGGGCCACGGCCCTGGCGGACGCGTTTCCGGCGACCGTGCAGCTCCAGGGCCCGGTTCCGGCCGCGGCGCTGCCCGCCTGGCTGATGCACTGCGATGTCGGGCTGATGCTCTATGACCGCAGGCGGGCCGAGGTCTATCGCGGACAGAACCCGCTGAAGCTCTACGAGTATGCGGCGGCCGGGCTCGCCATCCTCTCCACCCCGCACGAGGAATACCGCCACCTCGATCCGCCCGTCGCGGTGGTGACCGATGAGGACGCGACACGCGCCGCCTTGTCCGCGGCTCTCGCCCGCCGCGAGAGCCTGCGCCCCGCGGCGCTGGCCTTCGCGCGCGGGCATTCGTGGCGCGACAAGGCGACGGCCCTCTTCGAGAGGTTTCTGGCCCAACCCGCGGCGGCTGACGGGGCCACGGCATGAGCGCCGGGCCACTCTCGGTTGCCCTCTTCTCCAACCAGTTTCCCGACCCGGCCGGGCATGGGCTCAAACGCTATGCGCGCGAGCTTTTCGGCGAGCTTGTCCGGCGTGACGGGCTCACGGTCACCCCGGTCGCTGCCTGGAGCGGCATGTCCGCCGCCGATCTCGCCCGCCTGAAGGACGACACCGACTTGCGGCTGGTGCCGCTCGGCCGCCGGCTGACCCCGCTGGTCTGGAGCTTTCTCGACGCCGCGCCGCTGGAGCGCTGGCTGCCGGAACGGACGGATGTGGTGCATGCCACCGCCCTGGGGTATCCCGTCGCCACCCGGCGCCCCTTCGTGGTCACGATCCACGATCTCGGCCCGCTGACCCATCCCGGCTTCTTCCGCAACAGTCGCCCCTGGGTGATGGCCCGCGCGCTGGCCCAGGCCGTGCGCCAGGCCGCTGCGGTGATCTGCGTCTCCCGCGCCACCGCCGAGGAGGTGCGCACGCATGTGGGCCCGGCGATCGAGGGGCGGCTGCGGGTCGTGCGGGAAGGCGTGGCGCCGCGCTTCTTCGAGGCCCCCGACTCGGCCTGTCTGGAGGGCCTGCCGCTGCCGCCGGGCGAGGTGCCCTTCCTGCTGGCCGCGGGCCGGATCAGCCCGCGCAAGAACATCCAGGGCATCCTGTCCGCGCTGGCCCTGCTGGCGCGCGACCTGCCGCACCATCTTGTGCTGACCGGGGCAAGCGGCTGGGACATGGAGGTTCTGGCACCCGCGCTTGCCAACCCCAGGCTGGAAGGGCGCGTGCATTTCCTGGGCCATGTCACGGATACGCAGCTGCGGGCGCTCTACGGCCGGGCGGCGGTCTATCTGCACCCCTCGCTCTACGAGGGCTTCGGCCTGACGGTGCTGGAGGCGATGGCGGCAGGCGCGCCCGTCATCACCTCGGACCGCTCCTCGCTGCCGGAGGTGGCGGGCACGGCCGGCCGGCTCGTCGATCCGGAGGATCCCGAGGCGCTGGCGGCGTCGATCCGCGAGATCTGCACCGATCCCGCGCTCGCCGCCCGGATGTCGGCGGCCGGCCGGCGGCATGCCGCGGGCTTTTGCTGGGCCGACTGCGCGCGGGCGGTGCACGAAATCTATCGCGAGGTGGCCCATGGCTGACGGGAAGACGCGGGTCTTCATCACCGGCACCGCAGGCTTCATCGGCTATCACCTCGCGCGCCTGCTTCTGGAGGCGGGCTGCACCGTGCACGGCTATGACGGCATGACCGATTACTACGACGTCGCGCTCAAGCGGCGCCGGCAGGCGATGCTCCTGCAGACACCGGGCTTTGCCGCGACCGAGGGAATGCTGGAAGACGGCGCCCGCCTCGATGCCGCGATCGACGCCTGCGCCCCGGAGGTGATCGTGCATCTCGCCGCCCAGGCCGGTGTCCGCTACAGCATCGAGAACCCGCGCGCCTATGTCGATGCCAATCTGGTGGGCAGCTTCAACGTGATGGAGGCCGCCCGGCGGCACGCGGTGCGGCACCTGCTGATGGCCTCGACCTCCTCGGTCTATGGCGCCAACCCCGAGATGCCGTACCGCGAGACCGACAAGGCCGACACGCAGATGTCGTTCTACGCCGCCACCAAGAAGGCCAACGAGGCGATGGGACACGCCTGGGCGCATATCCACGGCCTGCCGATCACGATGTTCCGCTTCTTCACCGTCTACGGTCCCTGGGGACGGCCCGACATGGCGCTCTTCAAGTTCACCGATGCGATCCTCGCGGGGCGGCCGATCGACATCTACAACCACGGGGAGATGTGGCGCGACTTCACCTATATCGACGATCTGGTGGCCGGCATCCGGGCCCTGATCGATGCGGTGCCGGGTCGGCCCGAGACGCCGGAAGCCATCGCGCCCGGCGACAGCCTGTCGCCGGTGGCCCCGTTCCGGATCGTCAACATCGGCAACTCCACCAAGGTGCGGCTGCTCGATTTCGTCGAGGCGATCGAGGCCGAGATCGGGCGCCCGGCGTTGCGCAACATGATGCCGATGCAGCCCGGCGACGTGCCGGCCACCTGGGCCGATGCGAGCCTTCTGCGCCATCTCACCGGCCATGCCCCGCAGACCGACTTCCGCGAGGGTGTGGCCCGCTTCGTGCGCTGGTTCCGTGACTACTACGGCCGCTGACGCGCCGCTGCGGCTGCTCGCGGTCAATGACCGGGCGCTCTACAACCGGCGCTATCGCGGCCCGCTTCTGGATGCGCTGGCGGCCGAGATCGGCCCCGTGGACAGCCGCGGGTTTCTGGATGGGCCGGGCGCCTTTCTGGGCCTCTGCGTGCGGCTGCTGGCGGCGCGGGACGATCTGGTGCTGTCGTCGAACATGAAGGCGAACCTGCTGACCCTGGCGCTGTCGCGCGCGCCGATGGTCGTGATCGTCAACGGCATGGGCCGGCTGCGGTTCCGCAAGGGCTTCCGGCGCCTGCTGCTGTGGCTGCTGGGCCGGCGGCCAGCGGCCCGGCTGCTGGTGCAATCCTATGCCGATTTCCGGTTCCTGCGACGCTTCGCGCGGCCGCCACGGCTGCAGTGGGTGCCGGGCTCGGGCGGGCGGGCCAAGCGCGTCGGGGCCAGACCTGATCCGCTGCTGGTGCAGCGCGATGGCAAGATCGGCCTGGTGGCCGAGGATGTGCGCCGCCTCTTCGCATCGGGCGCCGTCGGCCCGCCGCTGGTCGTCACCGGCTGCCGCGATGAGGAGCGGCTGCGGCGGCTCCTGCCCGGTATTCCCTTGCAGGCCACGGGCTATGTCGCGGCCGAGGATATCCTCGCCGGAGGCGGCGTCTTCCTGCAGCCCTCCGGCTATGGCGAGGGCTTTCCGCACACGCTGGCCGACGCCATCGCCAGCGGGATGGAGATCCTGATCTCGGACCGCGAGTTCCTGCGCTATGGTCTGCATCGGCTCGGCGCGGGGCGAAGCCCGGTTTCGGCCGGCTGGTCGCGGCTGACCTACGGCGCCGCGCTGCAACAGGCGACGGGGGCGGAGGCGATCAACCGTCAGGTGGTCGCAGCCTGCCGCGCGGCCATGGCGGAGGGCTGAGCGATGTGGGCGATCACCGGCGGCAGCGGCTTCATCGGCAGCCAGCTGGCCGGCCATATCGCGCGGCATCAGATCCCCTTCGCGATCCTCGACAAGCGCGACAGCCCGCTCTTTCCCGAGCGGGTGCGGCGGGTCGACATCTGCGACCGCGACGCGCTGCGGGCGGTGCTCGACGGCGATGTGATCGTGCATCTGGCGGCGGAACACCGCGACGATGTGCGCCCGCTCGGGCGCTACGCGGAGGTCAACGTTGGCGGCACCGAGACTGTCGCCCGGATCGCCCGCGAGAAGGGCATCGACCGGATCGTGTTCACAAGCTCCGTCGCCGTCTACGGATTCGCGCCTCCGGGCACCGGCGAGGCGGGCGCGATCCGTCCCTTCAACGAGTACGGGCGCACCAAGTTCGCCGCCGAGGAGGTGCTGCGCGCCTGGCAGGCCGAGGCGCCGGAGCGACGGGCGCTGACCATCCTGCGCCCGACCGTGGTGTTCGGCCCGGGAAACCGCGGCAATGTCTACAACCTGGTCGACTTCATCCGCTCGGGCCGCTTCGTGATGGTCGGCGACGGCCGCAACCGCAAGTCGATGGCCTATGTCGAGAATGTCGCGGCCTTCCTGCACCATGCCGCCGGCTTCGGGCCCGGGCTGCGGGTCTTCAACTATGTGGACCTGCCCGATCTGACCATGAACGAGCTTGTGGGCCGTGTGCGGCTGCGGCTGCGCGGCAAGGCCGGCGTCGGGCCGCGCCTGCCGCGCTGGCTGGGGCTTGGCATCGGGCATCTGGCCGACGGGGTGGCGGCCCTGACCGGCCGCAGGCTGCCGATCAGCGCAGTGCGCGTGCGCAAGTTCACCGCCACCACGCGCTTTGCCAGCGCCGCACATGACGTGGCGGGCTTCGAGGCGCCGAAGACGCTGGCCGAGGGGCTCGACCTCACGCTGGAGCGCGACTTCCTGACCCCGGATCCCGCGGCGCCGGTCTTCTTCACCGAATAGCCGCGCCGCCCGGACCGACCCTTCCTGCCATGCCCGCCAGACCGGCGTGCACGACGCCCCGCGCCAGTGATCCGCCCGCGACCCGGCTGTGACCCGGCCGTGACCCGACCCTGCCTTGCCGAATCGCGCGTGGAGGTCTTGGGTCGGCGGAGGGGCGCGATCCCCTGCGACCGGAGGCAGCCGTTGACCGTCGAGCAGGGACTGATCCTGGGCCTTCTGGCGGCCACGCTGGGGCTCTTCCTGTGGGGCCGCTGGCGCCACGACGTGGTCGCGCTGACGGCGCTGCTGTCGGGCGTCGTCCTCGGGCTGGTGCCGGGGGAGGCGGCGTTTTCCGGCTTCGGGCATCCGGCCGTCATCACCGTGGCCTGTGTTCTGGTGCTGAGCCGGGGGTTGCAGACCTCCGGGGCCGTCGATCTTCTGGCGCGCACGGTTCTTCCCAGCGCGTCAGGGCGCTTTGGCGCGATGGCCATGCTCACGGCACTGGGAGCCTGCCTGTCAGCCTTCATGAACAATGTCGGCGCGCTGGCGCTGCTGATGCCGGTCGCGGTGCAGCAAGCCGGCCGGCTGGGGCTCACCAACGGCCAGATGCTGATGCCTCTGGCCTTCGGAACCATCCTGGGCGGGATGACCACCCTGGTGGGCACGCCGCCGAACCTGATCGTCTCGGGGTTTCGCGAGAGTGCCGGGCTGGGCGCCTTCGGGATGTTCGCCTTCACCCCGGTCGGCCTCTCGGTCGCCGCCGCGGGCGTCGCGTTCATCGTGCTCCTGGGCTGGCGGCTGGTGCCGATTCGCCGTGCCGGAAGCGGCGAGTCCTTCGAGACCGCGGCCTATCTGACCGAGGTGCGCGTGCCGGAGAAGAGCAAGGTCGACGGGATGACCCTGCGCGCCTTCGAGGATGCGCTGGAGAACGCCGAGGCGCAGGCGGTGGCGCTGATCCGCAACGACGTGCGGCTGACCGCGCCCCATGGCGGCCGGCTGCTGCGCAGCGGCGACATCCTGGTGCTGGAAGCCGATGTGGAGGGGCTGGCCGAGGCGCTGGCCCGGCTCGACCTGAAGCTGGAAGAGGACAGGGCAGGCGAAAAGGAGGCCGTCGCAGAGGACGAGACCGCGCCTGCGTCCGACGGGAAGACGGAGGGGAAGGCCGAGGAGGATGACGGCGCGGACAAGCGGAAGAACGAGCAGAAGCGGAAGGACGAGGAGGTCGTGCTGCGCGAACTGGCGATCCTGCCCGGATCGGCCCTCTCGGGCCGGTCGGCGACCGAGTTGCTTCTGCGCACGCGCTACGGGCTGAACCTTCTGGCCGTATCGCGCGAGGGGCGGCGGCCGAAGGGGCGGCTGCGGCGGATCCGGCTGCGCGTCGGCGATGTCCTGCTCATGCAGGGGCCGGAGGACGTTCTGAACGATTTCGCCATCGAGACCGGCTGCGTGCCCCTGGCCGAGCGGTCCCTGCGTCTGCCCGACCGGCGCAGCGCGGTGCTGTCGGTGGCCATTCTCGGCGGGGCGATCCTGATCGCCACGCTGGGCTTGCTGCCCACGCCGGTCGCATTCGCCCTCGGGGTCCTCGCGTCCATGCTCTTGCGCACGGTGCCGCCGCGATCCGTCTATACGGCCATCGACTGGCCGGTGATCGTTCTGCTGGCCGCGCTGCTGCCGGTGGCCGGCGCGATGGAGACGACCGGCGCGGCCGACCTTGTCTCGGGTCTTCTGGTCGCGAATGTCGCGCAGGGCAACGCGATCGTCGCCCTCGGCGTCATCATGGTCGTCACCATGTTCCTGTCCGACCTGATGAACAATGCCGCCACCGCCGCCGTCATGTGCCCGATCGCGCTCGGTCTTGCCGCGACGCTCGGCGTGGCGGCCGACCCGTTCCTGATGGCCGTGGCGATCGGCGCCTCCTGCGCCTTCCTCACCCCGATCGGCCACCAGAACAACACGCTGATCCTGGGGCCGGGCGGCTTCTCCTTCGCCGATTACTGGCGGCTCGGACTGCCGCTCGAGGTGCTGGTGGTCGCCGTCAGCCTGCCCCTGCTTCTGGTGGTCTGGCCCCTGTGAGGCGGCAATGAGCGGCCCTCATGGCACCTTCGGCGGCCCCCGGTCCATGCCGGGCGCCATCCGTGACCGGCCCGAAGGCCCTGCCCCGCGCGGCCTCGACGGTGGTCAGGGCCAATCGCGACGGATCAGAAGCGTTTGGCCGCGTTGCGGAAGCCTTCGGCGATGCTGTCCCAGGCCGAGGTGAAGCTCTTCTGCATGTCGTCCCAGGCCTTCTCGCCGGCGTCGCGGACTTCGCGCAGCTTCTCTTCCGCCCGATCGCGCTGCTCCCGCATCTCCTTGAGCTGGGCGTCATAGCGAATGCGCGCGTCGGCCTCGGCCTCTCGCGCCCTGGCCTGCATCTTGTCGATCTCGGCGTTCCACTCGTCGATGTTCGCCTTGACCTTGTCGATATAGGCTTGCCGGTCTGCCATCGCATCCTCCTCCCAGGCGGTTGAGACGAAATCACGTGATCCTATGTGGAGACCCGCACGGGGCGCTGCAACCGGTTTGTGGCGCCTCAGTCTTGCAAGGGAGACACGGAGCGAAGGTATCGCAATGGATGGCAGCAACCCCCGGAAGACGGAGCAGGCGACAGGCCGGGCGCCGCAGTCGCCACGAGCGCGTCATCGGCGTCTGGCCACCCGGGTCTGGTTGCCAAGCCTTCTGGCCTGCGTGGCCGCAGCCATGGTCGTGGTGCGAGAACTGCCGTTCTTTCTGCCCGATCTGCCCGCTGCGGCGCCGGAGGTGCCCGAGGACAGGCAGCTCGTCTTCGGCTATGCCACGCTGGCCAACCCGCTGATCCGCACCCTGGTGACCGGTCGGTGGCAGCCGTCCTCGCCCGCCACGCTCGAGAGCATGGAGCGGGTCGGGCGCAATCTCTTCCCGGTGCCCGCCGGCGAGGTCGAGGGACGGGTCTTCAGCGTCGGCCCGCAGGAGCTGCGCCGTCTCGACCGGTTCGAGGAGACCGGGCTGCGCTATGACCGCGACCTTGTCCGGCTCACGGACGGACGCGAGGCCTGGGTCTACCGGATGATCCCCGTCCCGGAACTGGACGTCGCGCTGCACGCGCAGCGCGCCGTCCGCTAATCGGCGCCGCCGGTTTCGATTCGCAGGGTGCGGCCGCAATGCTTGCAGTGGACCGCATCGGGATCGTGCCGGTTCAGCCCGCAGTCCAAGCAGCGATGGCTGATCTTCGGTGGCACGAAGATCGCCCGGGCGAGCCGGAAGAAGAGGGCCACGCCGATCACCATCATCGCCACCGACAGAAGCTTGCCGGCGGGGCTGATAGGCGTGATGTCGCCGTATCCGGTCGTGGTGAGTGTGGCCACGGTGAAGTAGAGCGCGTCGACATATCCCGCGAAGCCGGGCTCGGCGTCGAAGAGCAGCACGAAGACCATCGACGTCGCCACGAATATGAACACGAACAGATCGACGGCCGCGATGATGGTATGCTCGTGGTCGCGGAAGAAGGCGGTGTCGCGGCGCAGGTCGCGCAGCACGCGGTAGGAATGGATCAGCCGCAGCGCCCGCAGGACCTTCAGGAAGGCGAGGTTCACCCCGAACAGCGGCTCGGCGATGATCGACAGCAGCACCACGATATCGGCCAGCGTGTAGGCCTGCCGCAGCATCTTCCAGCGATCGGCTGCGATCCAGAACCGTGCCAGCAGATCGGCCGCGATCACCAGGCCGATCACCGCCTCGGCGGCCAGCAGGACCGGCGTCGGCGCGAGGGGAGCGGTGAGGATGAAGAACAGGATGGTGGCGACATCGAGCGCCATCAGCCCGTAGCGGAACCGGGCGGCCCGCCGGTCACGACCGGTGTATAGGGCGTCGAGGGTCTTGCGGAAGCTCATGCGGGCTCCGGCCTTTCCAGCAACGCGAACCTAGCGCCTGAGCGCAGCGGCAACCAGCGCCGCGCGCCGGCTGCCCTTGGCCGGGGCCTTGCAATCCGCACCGCGAGCACTTACTTCCGGTTCAACATATTCTAATGGAGGAATGTGATGTCTGCGACCAACACGCCCTCTCCGGTGGTGCGCGCCTTCTTCGATCGCCCCACGGGCAGTCTGCAATACGTCTTTCACGACCCCTCGACGATGAAGGGCGCCATCGTCGATCCGGTGTGGAACTTCTATCCCGAGGCCGGCGCGGTCACCACCGAGAGCGCCGACGAGATCCTCGCCTATGTCCGCGAAGCGGGTATCGAGATCGTCTGGATCCTCGACACGCACCCCCATGCCGACCATTTCTCCTCGGCGCCGTATCTCGCCGAGAAGCTGGGCGCGCCGCGTGCCATCGGCGCGAAGGTGACGGGGGTGCAGAAGCTCTGGAAGGGCCTCTACAACCTCGGCGACGACTTTCCCTGCGACGGCAGCCAGTGGGACCGGCTGTTCGCCGAGGACGAGGAGTTCATGGTCGGCGAGATCCCAGTGCGGGTGATGTTCTCGCCTGGCCACACGCTCGCCTCGATCACCTATGTCGCGGGGGACGCCGCCTTCGTGCACGACACGCTGATGATGCCCGAAAGCGGCACCAGCCGGGCCGATTTTCCCGGCGGCAGCAGCGAGGTGCTGTGGGCCTCGATCCGCGCGATCCTCGACCTGCCGCCCGACACCCGGCTCTATGTCGGCCACGACTACCCGGCGAACGGGATGGCACCCGAATACATGGCCACGGTGGCCGAGCACCGTCTGCGCAACCGCCATGTGAAGGACGGCATCTCGAAGGAGGAGTTCATCGCCACCCGCGATGCGCGCGACGCCACCCTGCCGCTGCCGGCGCGGATGCTGGCCGCGCTGCAGATCAACATCCGCGGCGGCCGGATGCCCGCGCCGGAGGCCGACGGGCACAGCTATCTGAAGGTCCCGGTCGGCAAGTTCGAGCCGCGCTGAGCAGGCTCAGCCCGGCGCGGTGACGCGCCGGGCGAGCACCCCGGTCAGCCAGTCCGGGTCCATCTCGGGCACCGACGACAGCAGCAGTTCGGTATAGGGGTGGTGCGGCGGCGCGAAGACCTGCCGCTTCGGGCCCCGCTCCACCACCCGGCCCTGCCGCATCACCACCACCTCGTCCGCGATCGCCCGCACCGTGGCGAGGTCGTGGGTGATGAACATGTAGGCGAGCCCCAGTTCGCCCTGCAGGCGGTCGAGCAGCTTAAGGATCCCCTCCTGCACGATCTGGTCGAGCGCCGAGGTGACCTCGTCGCAGATCACCACCGTGGGCTCGGCGGCCAGCGCCCGGGCGATGCCGACACGCTGTTTCTGTCCGCCGGAGAGTTCGCCGGGCAACCGGTCGATATAGACGTCGGGCTCCATCTCGATCATGCGCAGAAGCTCACGGACGCGCTCGCGCAGCGCGCGGCCGCGCAGGCCCAGATACATCTGCGCCGGCCGTCCGATCTGCTCGCGCAGCGGCAGCTTCGGGTTCAGCGCGGTGTCGGCCATCTGATAGATCATCTGCACCCGGCGCAGCTCGTCGCGGCTGCGGCGCCGGTAGTCCGGCGGCAGCGCCTGCCCCTCCAGTCGCACCTCGCCAGCGGTGGGCGGCAGGAGCCCGGTGATCACCCGCGCCACGGTGGACTTGCCCGAGCCGCTCTCGCCCACCACCGCAACGGTGCGGCTGGGGGGAATGTCGAAGCGCACATCGCTGAGCACTTCGACGCTGCCGTAGCTGGCGCTGACCCCCGCCACCGACAGGACCGGCGTGCCCTCCACCGGCGGTCGCTCGGGCCGTTCGAGGCTGCGCACCGCCCACAGCGTGCGGGTATAGTCCTGCTTCGGATGCGCGAGCATCATTCGGGTGTCGGCCTCCTCCACCTCGTCGCCCCGGAGCAGAACCTTGATGCGGTCAGCCATCTGGGCGACGACGGCGAGGTCATGGGTGATGTAGATCGCCGCGGTGTCGAACTGGGCGACGATATCGCGGATCGCCGCCAGCACCTCGATCTGGGTGGTCACGTCGAGTGCCGTGGTGGGCTCGTCGAAGACGATCAGATCCGGTCGGCACGCCATGGCCATCGCGGTCATCGCGCGCTGCAACTGGCCGCCAGACACCTGATGGGGATAGCGGAAGCCGATCTCCCCGGGGTTCGGCAGCTGCATGCGCCGATAGAGCTCCACCGCATCGTGCTCGGCCTGCGCGCGGCGCATCACGCCGTGGACGACGGGCGCTTCCACATACTGCTCCATCAGCCGGTGCGCCGGGTTGAAGCTCGCCGCCGCCGATTGCGCGACATAGGCGATGCGCTTGCCGCGCAGGCCGCGGCGCGTTGCTTCCGAGGCGCGCACCAGATCGATCCCGTCGAAGGTGATCGCGCCGCCCGCGATCCGGCAGCCGTCACGCACGAAGCCCATGGCGGCGAGGCCGAGGGTGGACTTGCCGGCACCCGACTCCCCGATCAGCCCGAGCACCTCGCCCCTGTGCAGGGTCAGGTCGACCCCGTTGATGATGGGCAGCCAGGCATCATCGCCCGAGCGGCCCTCGATCCGCACGTCGCGCATCTCCAGGAGCACGGGCTTGGCCATCGCGTCAGTCCTTCAGCCCCGAGGCGCGGTAGAGCTGCCAATCGACCACGAAATTGATCGCGACCGTCAGGAGGGCGATGGCGCCGGCCGGCAACAGCGGGGTGATGTCGCCGAAGGTGATCAGCGTGGCATTCTCGCGCACCATCGAGCCCCAGTCGGCGGTGGGGGGCTGGATGCCGAGGCCGAGGAACGAGAGCGCCGAGATCGCGAGGAAGACGAAACAGAACCGCAGCCCGAACTCGGCCACCAGCGGCGCCATGGCATTGGGAAGGATCTCGCGGAACACCAGCCGCACCATGCCCTCGCCGCGCAGGCGGGCGGCCTCGATGAAATCCATCACCACGATCCCCTGCGCCACGGAGCGCGCGATGCGATAGACCCGCGTGGCGTCGATCACCGCGATCACCAGGATCAGGGTCACGATCGAGGTGCCGAAGATCGTCAGCAACAACAGCGCGAAGATCAGCGAGGGGATCGCCATGAACACATCGACGATGCGGCTCATGCCCTGATCGATCCAGCCGCCGAGGATAGCGGCCAGAAGGCCCAGCGCGGTGCCCAGCAGGAAGGCGAGCAGGGTGGTGGCGAGCGCGATGCCCACCGTGTTGCGCGCGCCGTAGATCATGCGCGAGGCCATGTCGCGCCCGAGGTTGTCGGTGCCGAGCCAGTGCGCCTCGCTCCAGGGCAGGAACTGCGCACCCACCACCGCGCGCTCGCCATAGGGTGCGAGGAGCGGCGCGAAGACCGCGACGAACAGGTAGATCAGGATCACCAGCATCCCGAAGCTGGCGGTCAGCGGGGCGCCGCGCAGGCTGCGGCGAAGCTCCCCCCGCGTGACCAGCACGAGCCCGGCGCGGAACAGCCATCCCGCCGCGGCCGCGCCGGCGACGAAACCCGCGATCAGCAGAAGCCAGCCGAGGGGTCCGAACGCGTCCATCTCAGCGCGGATAGAGCAGCCGCGGGTTCGACAGCGTCGAGATCACGTCGGCGGCAAGGTTCAGCAGCACATAGGCGGCGGCGAAGATCAGGGCCACGGCCTGCACCACGGGGATGTCGCGCCGCGCCACGCTGTCGACCATCAGCTGGCCGAGGCCGGGATAGACGAACACCACCTCGACCACCACCACGCCGGTGATGAGATAGGCCATGTTGATCGCCACCACATTGGCGATCGGCGCGATGGCGTTGGGCAGGGCATGGCGCAGGATCACCCGCATCGGCGACATGCCCTTGAGCCGCGCCATCTCGATATAGGGCGAGGCCAGCAGGTTGATGATCGCCGCGCGCGTCATCCGCATCATGTGGGCGGTGACCACCAGCGTCAGGGTCAGCGCCGGAAGGAAGGCGCGGTAGAGCCGCTCGCCGAGGTCCGCTCCCGCCGGCACCCGCGCCATCGACGGGAAATACCCCGACTGCGCCAGCAGGAAGATCAGGATGTAGGCCACGAAGAACTCGGGAAAGGAGATCGCGCCGAGCGCGGCGGAGTTCGAAGCGCGGTCGAAGACCGAGTTGCGCCACAGCGCGGCAAGGATTCCGAGGATCAGGGCCAGCGGCACCGCCATCGCCGCGGCATAGCCGGCGAGAAACAGGGTGTTCCCCAGCCGGTTGCCGATCATGTCGGCGACCGGGCGGTTGCCGCTGGCCAGCGACCGGCCGAAATCGCCCTGCAGCACGCCGCCGAGCCAGTCGAAGTAGCGAACCGGGGCCGGCTGGTCGAGGCCGAGCTCGCGGCGGATCGCGGCCACGGTCTCGGGCGTGGCCGCCTGCCCCAGCACCGCTTCGGCGAAGTCGCCGGGCAGAAGCTCGGTCGCCCCGAAGATCAGCAGCGAGACCACGAACAGGGTCAGCAAGCCGAGTGCCAGCCGCTGGCCAACCATGATCCAGACATGCGCGATGCCCGGCCGGCCCTTCGGTGTCCCCGGCGCTGGCGTCGGCGCCGGGGGCGTGTCGACTACGCGAACCACCAGCGCTCGGGCGCGCGGAAGCCGTCCATCGTCCAGTTCGCGCCGATCTCGTCGGGTGTCGCCACCGCATCCGACACCGCCATCACGTAATTCGCGAACATCGGGATCACCGTGGAGCCCTCGTCGCGGACGATGCGCTGCATCTCCTCATACATCTCGCGCCGCCGTTCCTCGTCGAGTTCCGAGCGCGCGGCGACCAGAAGCTCGTTGAAGCGCTCATGCTCCCAGAAGCCGTCGTTCCACGGCGCGCCCGCGGCATAGCCGGTGGAGAACATCCAGTCCTCGGTCGGTCGGCCGCCCCAGTAGGAGGCGACGAACGGCTTCACCATCCAGACGTTCGACCAGTAGCCGTCGGAGGGCTCGCGCACCACGTCGATGGTGATCCCGGCCTGTGCCGCCGTTTCCGCGAACAGCACCGCGGCATCGACCGCGCCGCCGAAGGCCGCGTCGGAGGCCGAAAGGCTCACGCGCAGTTCGTCGAGCCCGGCCTCGCGCAGATGGTGGCGCGCGCGCTCCGGGTCGAACTCGCGCTGCTCGAGCTCATCGGCGTGGAAACGGTTCGAGCGCCCGATCGGATGGTCGTTGCCCGGCACCCCGAAGCCCGAGAGGATCTTGTCGACCATGTCCTGCCGGTCGACGGCGTATTTCAGCGCGAGACGGACATTGTTGTCGGTGAAGGGATCCGCCCGGCTGTCCATCACGAAGGTGTAGTGCTGGGTGCCGGGCACCGAGATGATGCGGATGCCCGCCCGCTCCAGAAGATGCACGGTGCTGGTGTCGACCCGGTCGATCACGTCGACCTCGCCCGTGATCAGCGCGTTCTGGCGGGCGGCGGCGTCGATGATCGGCATCAGGACGAGCCCGTCGAAATGCGCCCGGTGCGTCTTCCAGTAATCGGGGTTGCGGGTCAGCCGCGCCTCGACCCCCGGCTCGAAATGGTCGAGCACGTAGCCGCCGCAGCCGTCGGCAGAGGTCGGGTCGATGCGCCCGTCGCTGCTGGGCATGATCGGCAGGTGATAGTCGGACATGATGAAGGGGAAGTCGGCGTTGCCGGCCTCCAGCGTGAAGATCACCGTGTTGCCGTCGACGCGGATGTCGGTGATCGCCTCGACGATCGGTTTCGCCGCCGAGGTGCTGTCCTCGCCGCGGTGATAGTCGATAGAGGCGGCGACGTCCTCGGCGGTGACGGTCTTGCCCGAATGGAAGGTCACGCCGTCGCGGATCACGAAGGTCCATTCGGTGGCGTCGGACGACGGCTCCCAGCTCTCGGCGATCTCGGGGATCAGGCTGCCGTCGGTGTCGATCTCGGTGAGGTAGTTGTGGATCGCGCTCGACAGCACCTGGACATAGGCATTGTCCCAGGTCGCGGGGTCGAGGCTGTCGCCGGTGTTGCCGTGGCCCATGGCCACGCGCAGGATGCCGCCGCGCCGCGGCTCGGCGGCCGCCGCCCGCATGCCCGCGGGCAGGATCAGGCCCGAGGCCGCCACGGCCGAGGCCCCCTGCAGCAGCGTCCGGCGCGTCACGCCGCCGGCGCGGTTCAGTCGGTGGAGCATCTTTCCCTCCCGGTTTTCTTTCCATGCGCCACGCCGGGCCGGCGCGGCCTTTGCAGACGGCGAAGCGGGGGCAGGGTTCTGGCCGCGTTCTGGCCGCCGCCCCGCAGGCCGGCCGATCCTTGCGAAACAGTCCCCCGACTGCGCCAAGATTACAAGTCGTTTAGGAGCCGCAGATGGCAGCCCGATGACAGCGCCCGCCTTGACAGTCGCGACCGGCCGGCCGCAAGCAGGGCGGCAGCCGCGCCCGGGAGGCCCGCCCCCTTGACCCCGCTCACCTGCTTCAAGGCCTACGACATTCGCGGCCGGCTGGGCGAAGAGCTCGATGCCGGCATCGCCCGGCGGATCGGCCGGGCCTTCGCGGAGGTTCTGGGCGCCCGCCGGGTCGTTCTGGGCCGCGACTGCCGCGCCTCGTCGGAGGAGTTGATGGCGGCAACGGCCGAGGGGCTGATGGCCGCCGGTGTCGAGGTCCTCGATCTCGGACTGTCCGGGACGGAGGAGATGTATGCGGCCACCGCAGATCTCGGAGCCTGCGGCGGCATCACCGTCACCGCCTCGCACAACCCGATGGACTACAACGGCATGAAGATGGTGCGGGCCGGGGCAGCGCCGCTCGATGCGGCAAGCGGCCTCGCCGCAATCCGGGCCCTCGCCGAAAGCGGCGATTTCGCCGCGCCCCGGCCCGGCGGGCGGATCGTGCCGGCCGCTGGCGCGCGCGACACCTATGTGGCGCGGGTGCTTTCCTTCGTCGATCCGGCCGCGATGACGCCGCTCCGGATCCTGGTGAATGCCGGCAACGGCGCGGCCGGACCGACCTTCTATGCGCTGGCACAGGCGTTATCGGAGGCCGGCGCGCCGCTGAGGTTCGAGCGGCTGCACCACACCCCCGACGGCCGCTTCCCCAACGGCATCCCCAACCCGCTCCTGCCCGAGAACCAGCCGGTCACCGGCGCGGCGGTGCGGGCGGCCGGCGCTGACATGGGCGTGGCCTGGGACGGCGACTTCGACCGCTGCTTTCTCTTCGATCACGAGGGGCGCTTCATCCCGGGCGAGTATATCGTCGGGCTTCTCGCCGAGGCGTTCCTGGTCAAGGAGCCCGGCGCCACCATCCTGCACGATCCGCGCGTGATCTGGAACACGCAGGATGTGGTGGCCCAGGCAGGCGGCCGCGCGGTGGCGGTGCGGACCGGCCACGCCTTTCTCAAGCAGGCCTTGCGCGAGACCGGCGCCGTCTATGGCGGCGAGATGTCGGCCCACCATTATTTCCGCGATTTCCATTGCTGCGACTCGGGCATGATCCCATGGCTGCTGGTGGCCGAACTGGTCTCGCGCCGGGGCCGGCCGCTGGCCGATCTCGTCGGCGACCGGATCGCACGGTTTCCGTCGTCGGGGGAGATCAACTTCCGCGTCGACGACGCCGCGGCGACGGTCGCCCGCGTCCGCGCGGCGCTGGAGCCCGAAGCCACCGCGATGGACGAGATCGACGGGCTGAGCCTGGCCTTCGACGGCTGGCGCTTCAACCTGCGCGCCTCGAACACCGAGCCGCTGCTGCGGCTGAATGTCGAGGCCCGCGGCGACGCCGGCATGGTGGCGCGCGGGGCGGAGCGGGTGCAGGCGCTGGTCGCCCGGCGCGCGTAACCCTTGCGTGTGCGGATTGACCCTGCGTAACCTCTGACGGGTAGAGGGCCGGCCGCATGACGCGCGCAGGCACCACGACGCAGGCACCAGAGCGCGGGGGAGGGAGCGATGAGCCTGGAGATCCTGAAGGCTGCCGCCAGCATCGCGCCGCCGGAACCGGTCGAGGGGTTTCCGCCCGACCTGCTGCGCATCACGCTGGAATACCCCGAGGCCCCCGACCCGGCCGTCGAGCGCGCGCGCCTTGTCGCGCTCCTGGAGGGCGAGGGGTTCTCGCTGACCGTGCTCGATGAGGATCTGCCCGAGTTCCTGGTCCTGCAGTTTCCAGAGGTGGAACGCAGGCAGGCGCCCGATACGCTCTTCGCCGCGGCCGATGCGCTGGTCGACGCGCTCGGTCTGGTCTCGGCGGTGCCCGACATCCCGAGCACCTTCGTGGTCGCGCCCGACGATCCCGACCGGCTGGAATCCGTGGGCGAGCGGATCCTCGACCAGACCTGCTGGGTGGAGGAGCGCGATCATGGCCGGCTGTGGCAGATCGAGAAGATCCGCGCCCTGCCGGCCTGGTCGAAGAGCAAGGGCAAGGGCGTCCTGATCGCGCAGCCGGATACAGGCGTTGCCTCCCATGCCGAGCTGGCCGAGGCGCTGGACCTCGCGAGCGGCTTCAACACGCTCACCGGCACCAGCGATCCGACCGACCCGCTGCACCCGGGGATGGGCAACCCGGGCCATGGCACCGCTACCGCCAGCGCCGTCGCCGCCCGCGGGGTGTCGATGGTGATGGGCGCGGCCCCCGAGGCCAAAGTGGCGCCGATCCGCTGCATCGACCGTGTGGTTCTGGGCGTGAGCCCGACACCGGTGGCCAAGGCGATCCTGCACGCCGTGCAGGCCAAGGCCGATGTGATCTCCATGAGCCTCGGCGGCGGGCTCTATTCCCCGGCGATGGCGCGGGCCATGCAGCACGCGGTGCGCCAGGGCCTGATCATCGTCGCCGCCGGCGGCAACTGCGTGCAGCCGATCGTCGTCTTCCCGGCCAATGACCGCAACGCGATCGCGCTCGGCGGCAGCAACATCGACGATGCGCCATGGAAGGGCAGCAGCCGCGGACGCCGGATCGACGTCTGCGCCCCGGCCGAGAATGTGCGGGTCGCCCGCCGCAATCCCGGCGATCCCGACGAGACACTGGTGAAACCGAGCCAGGGCACCTCCTTCGCCACCGCGCTCACCGCCGGCGTGGCCGCGCTGTGGATCGCCCATCACGGGCGCGACGCGGTGCGCGCCGAGGCCCGGCGTCGCGGCACCACCGTCAACGAACTTTTCCGCCACGCGCTTCGGTCCAGCGCGCGCAAGCCGACGCCGGACTGGGACGAACGCCGCTTCGGGGCAGGCATCGTGGATGCCGCGGCGCTTCTAGATCTCGATCTGGCCCGCATCCCCGCCGGCAGCGGCCTCGAAGACGCCGGCCCTGCGGCGGACCTGCCCGAGGAGGATCTGGTCGCCGCGCTGGAGGAGGCGTTCGAGGGCATCGAGACCCATGCCGGGGACTGGCCGCGGCTGGGCGCCGAGGGCGTGTTCCTGCTTCACGACGCGTGGCTGCGGCTGAACCGGCCCGGCGCGATCCCTCTGGAAAGCCCGGCGCAACCTCGGGCCAGTGCCGGGATGCGGGCGCGCATGCCCGCGGCCGTGGCCCGCGGCCTCGCGGCGCTGCGTGCCGAACCCGAGGTGCTGCCGCCGGCCGGCGCACCGGCAGGCACCGTCTCCCACGTGAGGATGCTCGCCGCCCGCGGCGCCCAGGGCCCGGAATCCAGCGCCGCGCTCAGCCTCGAGGCCGCGCGGGAGCGGCTGCGCAACGGCGGCAAGGAGCGGCTGGTGCAGCTTGCCGACAAGGCGCTCTCGGCCATCGGCAGGCGCGCTGCCGACGGCGGCGAGGAGCGGGGCCTGGTGATGCGTGCGGCACCGGAGGTCATCGACAAGGCGGCCGCGGGTGAGCTGGATAGCCTCGATGCCGCCGGCCGGATCACCCTGGAGGCCCTGATCCGGATCAACGACCGCCCAGCCTATCGCGTCGTCGATGGCAGCATCGACCCAGAGGATCCGCTCTACGGCGAATGGGGCGGGTTCCTCGCGCTTCTGGTGGGGCTGGAGCGCTGGACGGCCGCGGTGTGCCGGGTGAACCTCGACGGCCGCCATTTGGGCAGCGGCTTTCTGTGCGCGCCGGGCCGGGTGATGACCAACCGGCATGTGCTGGAGGCCTGCGCCGACGAGGTGGCGCTGAAGGGCGAGGGCCGCTGGTTCTTCACCCGCGGGGCGGTGACGGTGGATTTCTCCGACGGCGCCGACGGCAGCCGCGGCGCCGAGGTAACCGGCGTGGCCCAGGCCGGGCCGCTGCCGATCGGCGGGCTCGAGCGGCTCGACCACCTCGACATGGCGGTGCTGGAGATCGACCCTGCGCAGGTGCCGGAGGGCGCCGCGCCGCTGGCCTTCACCCGGAGCCTCGATGGCGACGCCGATCTGATGGTGATCGGCTTTCCGGCGCGTCCGGGCACGGCAGCGATGGTCGATCCGGCCACCGGCCTCGTCAACCGCGAGATGGCCGAGCGGCTGCGGGTGATCTTCGGCACCGACTACGGCCGCAAATACGTCAGCCCCGGCCATATGATGGCGCCGACCGGCACGCTGGCCGCCGACCGGCACGGCTGGGTCTTCACCCATGACAGCACCACGCTCGGCGGCAATTCGGGCTCGGTGGTGGTGCAGCTGGGCGGCACGCCGGCGGTGGCGGGCCTGCACTTCAGCGGCGCGCCGCTGACATCGAACCGGGCCCATGCGCTGGGTGCGGTGGATGCGAGCTTCGCCGGGCCGATCCGGGGGCCGGGCTGGATCTGAAAGCGGCATGGCCGGGATCGACAACCGCCAGATCGCCCATCTCGCCGCAGGGCTGAAGATCGCCCGCGGCGTCTTCGCCGATGCCTATGACATCTTCGCCATGGCCTACGACACGCGGCTCTTCCGCCAGATCGCCATGGAGGCCGACGAGGAAAAGGCGATGGCGCCCGGACCGGCGCGCGACCGGCGCGACTTTAACGCCGCCCTGCGCGCAGCCCGCGACGCCGGCTGGCTGGTCGAGTTCCTGATCGATCGCTTCGCGGATCTCTCGGCCGCAGGCGACGCCCCGGCGCGGGTGGAGCTGCAGGCGATCGCCCAGCGCAACCAGCCCTTCGTGGAGGCCGGCGACGTCACGGCGCGCACGCTGATGGCGGCGCGCCGCTGCTGCCAGATCCTTGCGACCGAGGTGGGGGCCGCCGGCGACCGGCAGGAACGGGCCATCGGCTCGGGTTTTCTCGTCGGCGCCAATGTGGTGTTGACCAACCACCATGTGGTGGCGGAGCTCCAGGCGTCGGGCGGCCCGCCGCCGCTGCTGCGCTTCGATCATCACGCCGGCCCGCGCGGCATGGCGCTGGCCGAGACGCTGCGCTGTCCCGACGACTGGCTGATCGATCACGCGCCTGCGGCCGAGGGCGATGCGGTGACGGCGGACCGGCTCGACTATGCGCTGATCCGGGTCGACGGCCTGCCCGGCCATGCCCGGGGCTGGTACGACATCACCCTGGCGCCGCCGCCGCCGGAGATCGGCCTCGGGCTGGAGATCTGGCAGTTTCCGCGCGGCCAGCCGATGCGCGTGGCGGGCGGCACCCGGCATGCCGCCCCGGCGGGCGACGCCGCCGACATGCCCGAGCGGATCTATTACGATGCGAACACGCTGCGCGGGTCGTCGGGCGGGCTCGTGCTCGGCGCCGACCGGGTGCCGGTGGCGCTGCATGAAGCCGGTTACGAGGACGCGACGCAGACGCTCAACCGCGGCATTCCGCTGCATCTGATCGCCGCCCGGGCCGGCGGCCATCTGGCGCAGGAAGCCGCCAACCTACAGCCGAAGATCGGCTGGAACGCGAACCGGGCCTTCCCGATCCTCGGCCGGGCAAAGCTGCAGCGGCTGATCTTCGAGGCGCAATCCGGCCGGCCGCGCCTGATCGTCGTCGCCACCCGCCCCGATCCCGCCACCGAGCAGCGGATCCCACGGCTCGGGCGCAGCTTCACGCGCCTCGTCCTCGAGGCCTGCCTGCCCGACGACGCCCATCATGTGGTGGACTTCAACGCCGCGCTGATCGACCCGGACGCCCACCTGACGGCCGCCCGCCTGCTGAGCATGCTGGGCACGTCCGGTCCGGAGCCGACGGCGACGGATGACGGGCCTTTCGACGCCGAGGCCACCGGGCGCCTCGTCGATGCCACGCTGGCCGCCCTGCGCGCCGCCGCGCCGGGCAAGACGGTCTGGCTGATGATCGACGATCTCGACGCCCACCCCATCGGCACCCAATGGGCGGCCAGCAGCTATCTGCTCGCGCTCTACCGCCGGGCCGCCGACGACGACCGTCTGCGCATCGTTCTGGCCGGCTTGTCGCGACCGCTAGAGGCCCTGCGGGACATGGAGCAGGACGGGCTGATCGGCTTCGAGACCCTCGACGCCCCGCCCAGCGACACCGACCTCGGCTTCTGGATCGAGGCGCATCTCTTCCCCGCCGCCCTGCCGGCCGACCTGGCGCCGCGCATGGCCCGGTTCGTCCGCTCTGTCGCGCAGCCCGCCACCCGCTCCGGGCGCGTCTGCCTGACCGAGGCAACGGCGCTGGTGCTGCGCGATCACGCCCGCGGCGCCTTCCGGGCACAGGCGTGATGCCCGAGGGCTTCATCCGCCGGGTGATCGAGCACGCGGCCCTGTCGGGCGCATTCGTGCCCGCACGGTTCCGCTATTTCACGCCGGCCGAACGCCGGCCGCGGCCTGAAGAGACAGACGCGGAACGGGACGCGCGGCTCGCGGCGCTCTGGAGCCTGGCGCTGCGGCGGCTGGCGCCGCTCTGCATCGAGCGCGCGACCGGGCGGCAGCTGCGCTGGGTGATGCGCAACCCGGAGCGGTCGGAAGTGCTGCGCCGGCTCGTGTCGAACCCGGCGGATCTCGCCGCGCGCTGGCGCCGCCGGCCGCCGCTGCGCGACGACGCCTTCGGCCAGGCCCTGCGCCTGTGCCTCGGCGATGGCCCGCTGGACGGCATTGCATTCGAAGCGGACTCCCGCCGCCCCGCCCTCGCGGCGGCGGTCTTCGCGCTGCCGCTCGTCGATGCAGGCCGCCGGCCGGCCATCCAGGCCTTCGAGGCCGCGCTGCATCGGGCCGCCGTTGCCGAGGACGCCGACACCCGCCAGCAGGCCGCGCTGCCCGACAGGTTCGTGGGCCGGCAGGCCGAGCGCGCCGCGGTCCTAGCCTTTCTCGAAGACGGCAGCCTCCACCCGCCAGCCGTCAGCGGCGCACACCCCGAAGAACCTGTCACCGCGCGCCTGCTGCTGACCGGGTCGGAGGGTATCGGCAAGACCGCGTTCCTCGCCGACCTGGGCACCCATCTGCCCGAGATCGTCGCCGCAGCGCCGACCTGGCTCGTCCGGCTCGATTTCGATGCGGCCACGCTGGCGCGCGGCGGCGTCGTGGGCTGGACGGAGGAGGTCAGCCGGCAGATCGCCGCGCAGGATGGCAGCATCGCGCAGCGGCTGTCGGATCTGCGCAGCCGACAGGCCCGCCACCGCCGCGAGGCCGGCTGGGACGATCCCGAGACCGCCGCGCATCTGCTGATGGGCGCGATCAACAGGCTGCTCGCGACCCGTCCGCGGCGGCGCCTGCTGATCCTGGCCGAGCATGCCGAGGCCCTGATCGCGCAGGATGATCCGCTGCGCTTCGACCTCGCGCCCGCCGACAGCCTGCTGCACCGCTTCCTGCGCTGGACCGACGAGCTCGCCGCCGGGCTGGCGGCGACCTCCAGCCGCGCACTGATCGCCGCCGCCGCGCCGCCGCCGGTTGAGGAGGCCGTAGCGGAGCGCTGGTTCACCGGCCGGCTGGCGCTCGGTGCGCTCGACGCGGCCGCCGCGGCCGATCTGGTTCGCATGCGGGCCCCGGATCTTGCCGATCTTGCCGAGCGCATGGTTGCCACGGCGGGCGGCCATCCGCGCTGCCTGTTCCTGCTGGCGGACAGGCTCGCCGGTCTCGATCCCGACGCCCGGCCGTCCCTCCTCGATGCCCTCGCCGCGGAGCGGTTGCCCGCGCTCGACCCACCGAGGGCACTGGCGCGGATGACCACCCGCTTTCTCGCGCAGCTTCCGGCACGCGACCTGCCTGCGGGCCTAACGGAGGCGGAGTTCCGGCGTCTCGCCCGAGCGGCGCTGGTTCTGCCGGAGGTGACGCCGGAACTCATCGCCGATGTGGTCGGCCCCGCCCTCGGCCTGCGCCTTCAACGCACCACCGGAGCCACGCGGGCGCTGAGGGGTCTCGCCCGCGAGGCCTGGCTCTGGCAGCCGGCGGACCGACCGCTGACCTTCCGGCCCGATGAGGTCCTGAGGCAGGCGGTCCTGCCCGGCCTCGCTGCCGACGATGGCGACGGCGCGGCGGTGCTCGCCCGGGCCGCCGCCTGGCATGAGGCGCGGGGCAGCGACGACGACACCGCCGCAGCGCTGGTCTACCGTGCGCTCCTCGGCGACATCCCTGCGCTGCGCGACCGGCCACAGGACGCCGCACGCGCCCTCACGCAGGCGGGAAGCGACGTCGCCGCGATGCCACCCGCGGCGCGGGCCATTCTGAAGCTGCGCGCGCCGGGAGGCAGGACCCTGGGCGCTGACGAGCTGGCCGCCCTTCCGGAGCATCTGCGCGCGGAGGCCGAGCTGGCGCGGCAGGGTCAGGCAATCCGGGATTTCGGCGGCGCGCTGCCCGCCGAAGAAGGTGCGGCATGGAATCCGGCCGGCAGCAGTCCCGCCGCACCAGCCCTCCAACCGCTCGAGACCTGCGACGCCTACCGCATTCTCAACGACACCCGGCTCGACGCGGCGGTGGCGGTGGCCTTTCTGCGGGCCGATTTCGAGGCAGCGGCGGCGACCGGTCTGGCCGCGCTGGCGCAGGTCCGAAGATGGCCCGACCTGCACCGTCCCTTCGGCCTGCGTCATGCCTTCGAGAAGAGCTGGCTGTGGCGCACGGCCCTCGCCGCGCTCTGCGCGCCCGAAACGGCCGCGACCGTGCGCCTGCCGGGCCTCTCGGAGGCAATTGCCGGCGCGCATGAGGCCGAGCGACCGCCCCCGTCGCCCGGAGCCGCGGTCTTCCAGCTTGAGGCGCTGCTCGCCATGGCGAGGGCGCCCGGCGACATGCCGTCCCAAGCTGAGTTCGAGGGTTCACCGCTGCTCACCGACGGCATCGGGGATTTCGCGGCGC
>PUNI01000340.1 GCA_003551745.1 Paracoccaceae bacterium
TCCCTTGTTTCAAGGGATTTGGTTGTCCCGCGGCCGGTCGTCTGGGATCAGCAATTCCACCGGTTCCCGGTTGCAGAAGACGACATACTGTCCTGCATTGCGCACCACGCGAAAGCCGCGGCGGTGCACCTCGACCAGAAACCGCGCCTCGCCGACCAGCCGGTCGACATCGCGGATGCGGCGGCGCACGATCCCGCCCTCGACCGCCGCACGGGCCGAAAAGACCTGCAGAAGCCAGCGGTCCGGGGCGATGGCAGGCAATGGCATGGGCAAACCCTCCCTCGCCCACCATGCGCCGGGAAGGTTAACGCGCGCTTAATCGTCCAGCGTCTCGTCGCGCGGTCTTTCCACGCGGTGCCCGTCCAGGTGTTGTGCAGCCCTCTCGGCCCTTGCCGCTTCCTGCACCCGCTCGACCCTGGTCTGGCCGAACCTTGCAGCCTGTTCGGTGCCCGCCTGGCGCGCCTTTGCCCGTGCCGCCTGCTTGCGCATCCGGCGCAGGTTGATGACCTGTGTCACGCCTTCGGCCCGATCATCTGCTCGGGCCGCACCACGCGGTCGAAGGTCTCGGGATCGACAAAGCCCAGCCGCACCGCCTCTTCACGCAGCGTCGTGCCGTTCTTGTGCGCGGTCTTGGCCACCGTCGTCGCGTTGTCATAGCCGATCGTCGGCGCCAGCGCGGTGACCAGCATCAGCGATTCGCGCATCAGTTTCTCGATGCGTTCGACATTCGCGCGCGTGCCCACCACCATGTTGTCGGTGAAGCTGGACGCCGCATCGCCCAGAAGCTGCATCGACTGCAGCACGTTGTAGGCCATCATCGGCTTGTAGACGTTGAGCTCGAAATGCCCCTGCGACCCGGCGAAGCCCACCGCGGCGTCGTTGCCCATAACATGGGCGCAGACCTGGGTCAGCGCCTCGCACTGCGTGGGGTTCACCTTTCCCGGCATGATCGAGCTGCCGGGCTCGTTCTCCGGCAGGATCAGCTCGCCCAGGCCCGAGCGCGGACCCGAGCCCAGAAACCGGATGTCGTTGGCGATCTTGAAGAGGCTCGCCGCGACCACCTTCAGCGCGCCCGACATCTCCACCAGCGCGTCATGGGCCGCCAGCGCCTCGAACTTGTTGGGCGCGCTGACGAAGGGAAGGCCGGTGATGCGCGCGATCGCCACCGCCACCGCCGAATCCCAGCCCTTCTTCGTGCTCAGCCCGGTGCCCACGGCGGTCCCGCCCTGGGCCAGTTCGTGGATCGCCGGCAGGGCGCCCTTCACGCGCCGGATCCCCATGCTCACCTGGTGGGCATAGCCGGAGAACTCCTGCCCGAGCGTCAGGGGCGTGGCGTCCTGGGTGTGGGTGCGGCCGATCTTGATGACGCCCGAGAAGGCCGTCGCCTTCGCCGCCAGGGCCGCGTGCAGCTTCTCCAGCGCCGGGAGCAGCACGTCCTGGGCGGTGCGGGCCACGGCGATGTGCATGGCGGTGGGGAAGGTGTCGTTCGAGGATTGCCCCATGTTGACGTGGTCGTTGGGATGGATCGGGTCCTTAGAGCCGATCACCCCGCCGAGGATCTCGATCGCGCGGTTGGCGATCACCTCGTTGGCATTCATGTTCGATTGCGTGCCCGAGCCGGTCTGCCAGACAACCAGCGGGAAGTGCTCGTCCAGCCGGCCCTGGTGCACCTCGGTCGCGGCCTCGACGATGGCCGCGCCCAGCCGCGGGTCGAGCCGCCCCATCTCCATGTTCACCTCGGCACAGGCGCGCTTGATGACGCCAAGCGCGCGGACGATGGCCACCGGCTGCTTCTCCCAGCCGATCGGGAAGTTGAGGATCGAGCGCTGGGTCTGGGCGCCCCAGTAGCGGTCGGCCGGCACCTCCAGCGGGCCGAAACTGTCGGATTCGGTGCGCGTCGCGGTCATCCCCATCCCTCCACGAAGCCTGCGGTCAGGCTCTAGCGCGCAGACCCGGTCAAGGCAATCGGCATGCCGGCGCACACCGGCGGTGCGCCGGTGTCCGGCCAGCCGGCTGCCGCGGCGGCGCGGCTTATGAGGCACCGGGTTGGCGCGTCGGTGTCCCGGGCCGTGGAAGCGCCCGGCGCGCTCCTCGAACCGCCGACTCCGGCATGCGCGAGCCCGGTCCTGAGCCGCTTCGCATCCGGCGAACACGGCGCCCGGAGGTTACTTGCGGAACTTGTCGAGGCTGACGACCTCGGCCTCCTTCGGCGCGCCCGCGTCTTCCGCATCCTCCATCATCGGCGCCTCGTCGCCGTCCTCGCCGTCGTCGAAATGGGTCTCGAAGCGCAAACCGAATTCCACCGACGGGTCGACGAAGGTGGTGATGGCGTCGAAGGGGATGTAGAGCGGCTCGGGCTGGTTGCCGAAGTTCAGCGTGATCGCGAAGCCGTCGTCGTCGACGGCGAGATTGTCATACCAGTTCTGGATCACGATGGTGATCTCGTCGGGATAGCGCTCGCGCAGCCAGTCGGCCATCTCGACCTCCGGGTGCAGGGTCGAGAGCGTGATGAAGAAATGATGCTCGCCCGGCAGCCCGCGCTCGGCAACGTCCTCCAGCACGTCGCGGATCAGCCCGCGCATGGCGCCGTGCATCAGGTTGCCATAGTCGATAGAGCGGGCCATGCGCGTCTCCCGGGGGCGTCGCCATCGCGGTCAGCATAGGCAATTCGAACGCGAAGGGAAGGGGCCGCGTGGCCATCTGCCAGGGCGGGAGAGGCCACGAGTCAGGGCCGGGATTGGGTGCAGGCTTCTGTTGCCAGGTGCCTGCGGACCCCGCCAGACGCTGCTAGGCGGCTGGGCTTAAGGTTTCGGTTTGGTTACCGCTTACGCGGCAACGGCCACCGGAGCACGGTTGTCGTTGGCAACTGTACTTTGCGGACCGATAACGGTGGTACCTCACCGGGCGAAAGCCACGTCTTTACACGTTCGTCGATCCTGTTTCGGCCCCGTCTGCCCCCAACGCGGGCGTCTGGTGGAGCCGCCGGGTACCGCCCCCGGGTCCGATCCGCTTATTCCACGCGCGTTTATCGCCATAGTCCCGTTGCCGAGACACGAAAAAGATACGCATGCCGTGGCAGGGTTTCAAGCCGGCAGGCAGGACGCAGGCAGGACGGCGTGCGGCGTTGCCGCGCCGGGCGGGGCATGCCAGTGTCGCAGCGACGGAGGCGCGAGGCCGCGATGGACGGAAAAACGAGGCAGGCAGAGGCGCTGCGGCCAGGCGACCGCCTGCGCGCATTCGGGCAGGCGCACTGGTTGGGCTTCCACGCGCTGGTCCTCGCGGCCTGGGCCTATCTCTTCGCCATGCAGCTGCCGCCGGAAACCGCAGCCGCCGCTCGCCTCTTCGGCCCCGAGCTCTGGGCGGCGATCTGCACCGTCGAGCCCGGCCTTGCGGGGGCGCCGACGGTGTTCCTGATGTGGGCGGCGATGACGGCGGCGATGATGGCCCCCAGCGCGGCGCCGGCCTTCGCCACCTTCGACGATCTGCGCGTCGCGCAGGCGGCCTCGCGGGGCGGCTTCGCAGCGCTGGTGGCGGGCTATCTCGCAGTCTGGCTGGGCTTCGCCGCGGCGGCGACGGCGGCGCAGCTGGCGCTTGCCGGGGCGGGCCTGATATCTCCCGCCGGCGAGAGCGCGGCGAAATGGCTGACGGTGTTTCTGCTGGCCGCGGCCGGGGCGTGGCAGCTGTCGGCGGCCAAGCGCGCCTGCCTTCGCCATTGCCGCCGGCCGCTCACCGTGTTCGTGGCCCACTGGCAGGAAGGCCCGACGCGCCTCGGCCTCCGTCTCGGCCTCGCCTGCCTCGGCTGCTGCTGGGCGCTCATGGCCCTGGCCTTCGTCGGCGGCACCATGAACCTTCTCTGGATGGGCGGCGCGATGGTGCTCATGACGCTCGAGAAGCTGCCCGGCCCGGGGCCGGTGTTGACACTGCCTCTGGGCTTGGCCCTTCTGGGCGCGGCGGGGTTCGTGGCCACCGCCGGCTGAGCGGGGGAGGCGCACATGGCCGTGGCCGAACAGGTGGTGGGGCAGGTGCCCTGGGCAATCCGGGGCGAGCTGATCCTCAACTGCAACTGCACGGTGTTCTGCCCCTGCGTGGTCAGCCTTGGCAAGCACCCGCCCACGGAGGGCTACTGCCAGGCGTGGGCCGGGGTGCGGGTCGACGATGGCCATTACGGCGACAGCGACCTGTCGGGCCTCAACGTCGGCCTCCTGCTGGAGATCCCCGGTCTGATGGCGCGCGGCAACTGGAAGGCCGCCGCCTTCATCGACGAGCGCGCAGACGACGCGGCCCATGACGCGCTCGTCAACATATTCTCGGGCCGCGCCCGCGGCACTACCGGGCTTTTCGGGATGCTCGTCTCCGAGTTCCTCGGCGCCGAGCGCGCGCCGGTCAGCTTCACCACCGACGGCGCGGCCCGCCGCCTCACCGTTGGTCGCAAGATCGACGGCGAGGTGATCCCGGTCCCCGGCGCCGACCCCGACCGGCCGCTGGTGGTGACCAACACGCAATACTGGATGGGCCCCGATATCACGGTCGCCACCGCCACCAAGGGACGTGTGCGCGCCTTCGGGCGGGTCTGGGATTTCGACGGCCGCTCGGCCGAGATCTGCGCGATCGACTGGAAGGGGCCCGGGCGCTGAGCGGCCCCCGCAAGCGACGAGGGCCCGCCTGATGCCGGCACAGGAAAGGATGACCCGATGACGTTTCGTGCGCTGCTGCTCGAGAAGGCGGGCGACGCCCCCGCCACCGCTTCGGTGCAAACGCTGGAGGATGACCGGCTGCCCGCGGGCGATGTGACGGTCGCGGTGGAATACTCCACCGTCAACTACAAGGACGGGCTCTGCCTCTCCGCCAAGGGCGGCGGGCTGGTGAAGACCTATCCCCATGTCGCCGGCATCGACTTCGCCGGCACCGTCGAGGCGTCCGACGACGCCCGCTACAAGCCCGGCGACAAGGTGGTGCTGACCGGCTGGCGGGTGGGCGAGCGGCACTGGGGCGGCTATGCCGAGAAGGCGCGCGTCAAGGCCGACTGGCTGGTGCCGCTGCCCGCGGGGCTCACCACGCGGCAGACGATGGCGGTGGGCACGGCGGGCTTTACCGCCATGCTCGCCGTGATGGCGCTCGAGGATCACGGGCTCACGCCGGAGAAGGGCGAGGTGCTGGTGACCGGGGCGGCCGGCGGTGTCGGTTCGGTGGCCACCGCCGTGCTCGCGCGGCTCGGCTACACGGTGGTGGCGGTGACCGGCCGGGCCGAGGAAGAGGGGTATCTGAAGGATCTCGGCGCCGCCCGCATCCTGCCGCGGGCCGAGATCGCCGAGACCGTGAAGCGGCCGCTCGAATCGGAGGTCTGGGCGGGCTGCGTCGATGCGGTGGGGGGCAGCATGCTCGCCCGCGTGCTGGGGCAGATGAAGTATCAGGCCTCCGTCGCGGCGGTGGGCAATGCCGGCGGCATCGAGGTGCCCGCCACGGTGATCCCGTTCCTGCTGCGCGGCGTGAACCTTCTGGGCATCGACAGCGTGCTGCGCAGCTTCGAGGACCGCCAGCGCGCCTGGGGCCGGATCGCCACCGAACTGCCGATGGAGAAGCTCGAGGCGATGATCCGCCCCGCCACACTGGCCGAGGTGCCGCAGATCGGCGCCGACATCCTCAAGGGCGCGATCCGCGGCCGCGTGGTCGTCGACGTCCGGAGCTGACCGTGGCGGCGTCCTGCGTTCGCCGACGGCTCGCCACGGTCGAGGCCGTCCCATGAGGCCCCTGCCGGGCCGGGTCAGGCCGGGTCGCCATCGGCCGAGGCCGCCTCCGTCGGCGGCAGCTCGAAGACCTCGGCGACCGGTGTGCCGGCCGCGAGCCGCGCATCCCACGCGGCTTCCAGACGCAGCTTTGCCTCGGCCGCTGCGATCATGCCGCGCACCGCGCCGGGCGGGATCACGGCCAGCCCGTCGTCGTCGCCCAGAAGCAGATCGCCCGGCCGCACCAGCGCGCCGCCGAGGCTGACCGGGGCGTTGACCGCGCCGAGCCGCGCCGAGGTCGGCCCGCGCGGGGTGACATGCCGGGTGAAGACCGGCAGATCGTCCCAGCCCGCCAGCGTGCCGACATCGCGTACCGCCCCGTCGCAGGCCACCCCCGCCGCGCCCTGCCGCCGCAGCTGGGCGCCGAGGATCTCGCCTAGCATCGCCGTCTCGGCATGCCCGCCCGCCGCGATCACCAGAACCTCGCCCGGCCCGACGAGGTCGAGCGCAGCCAGCACCGCGCCGAAATCCGGCGGGCTGCACAGCGCCGTCACCGCCCGCCCGAAGAGCCGCGGCTGCCGCCCCGGCGGGCTCAGAGGCCGGATCGCCGGGTCGGGCTGGCGGATCGGTGCGCCGAGATCGACGGCGACCGCTGGCGGCACCGCCCGCCAGCGCGCGATCTCCTCGGCCGTCAGGTCGCAGTTGGGGGAGGGGTGGCGGCGGATGCTCATGGCCGTGGCTCCTGTGCGGCAATCCGGGGCAGGGCGGGGATGTCGGACGGGCGGGCCATGCCGGGCGGCCGTCAGCGGGGCGGGATCGCGCCCGGCACGCCGACGACCGCGCGGGCAAGCGCATGCCCCTCGGCAGCTGCCGCCTCCGGTCCGGCGCCCATCAGCCGGGCGGCGAGATAGCCCGCGTTGAAGGCGTCGCCCGCGCCGGTGGTATCCACGACCTGCGCGGCCGGGGCGAAGGGGCCGGTGGCCAGCGCGTGCCCCCCGGCCCAGAGCCGCGGGCCCGCGGCGCCGTCCTTCAGCGCCACCTCGGCCACCCCGGCCGCCGCGAGCCGCGCGAACAGCGCCGGCACCGCCTCGTCGGACCGCAGCCGGGCCTCGTCGTCGCGCGAGGGCAGGGCGAGCGTCGCAGCCGGCCACATCCTGTCGGCGACCCGCCGCGCCGCCGCCGCCCCCTCCCACAGGGCCGGTCGATAATTGGAATCGAACACGATCCGGCGCCCGGCCGCCTTGAGCCGAGCCAGCCGCCCGATGAGCGCCGCCTGCACGCTGTCTGGCAGGATCGCGAGGCTGATCAGCGACAGGAAGACGACCTCGCAGCCGTCCAGATCCTCCAGCCCCGGCGCGCCGTCGGAAAAGAGCCTGCGGGCGGCGGAGGCCCCGCGCCAGTAGAGAAAGCTGCGCTCGCCCGCACTGTCGGTCTGGATCGCGTAGAGGCCCGGAAGCCGGTCCGGGTGCCGGCCGACGAGGTCGGTCGCGATGCCTTCGGCGTGCATGCGGGACCGGATCTGCTCCGACAGCGGATCGCGGCCCAGCAGGGTGACATAGGCGACCTCCCACTCCGCTTCGGGCAGGAGGCGCGCCAGATGGACGGCCGTGTTGAAGCTGTCGCCGGCGACGCCGGCCACTGCGCGACCCGCGGCGAGGTCGACGCCTGCAAGCTCCACCATCACCTCGCCGATGCAGGCGATCCGCCGCCGCGCCATGTCTCCTCCCTGACGACACCGCAATAGCCCAGTCGCGCGGGCGTGGCCACCGGGCCCGTTGGCGGCGCGGCCGGCAGCGGCTATGCTGGTCTCTCTGGGGAGGGGAACATGCGCGTTCGGGTCGGAGCCCTGGCTGCCCTGCTGGCCAACCCTCTGTGGGCAGCAGGGCCGGAGAGCGAGTTGGCGCTGCCGCCGCCGCTGACAGACGCCGATTTCGTGGCGGTCGATCCGGCCGAGGCCGAGCTGGGCCAGCTTCTGTTCTACGATCCGATCCTGTCGGGCAATCACGACATCGCCTGCGCCACCTGCCACCATCCGCGTTTCGGCACGTCCGACGGGCTCTCGCTGGGTCTCGGCACCGGTGCCACGGGGCTCGGGCCGGGGCGGCTGGTCGATCCCGCAAACCCGCCCGAACAGCGCATCCCCCGCAACGCGCCCGCGCTGTGGAACCTCGGCGCGCATGGCATCACGGCGATGTTCCATGACGGGCGGATCGAGGTGGACCCGGCACGTCCCTCGGGCCTGCGCACCCCGCTCGAGGACGAGATGGTCGCGGGCTTCTCCGGCCTGCTGTCGGCGCAGACCATGTTTCCCGTGCTGTCGCCA
>PUNI01000290.1 GCA_003551745.1 Paracoccaceae bacterium
CCGACAGCGTCACCCGCCCCGGCAGCCCGCGCGCGCCGCAAGGCGTCTTCGACCGCGGCGTGCCGGTCCTCGGCATCTGCTACGGTCAGCAGGTGATGATCGAGCAGCTCGGCGGCCGGGTCGAGGCCGGGCATCATGCCGAGTTCGGCCGCGCCTTCGTGACTCCCGCCGCCGGCCATGGCGACGATCCGCTGTTCGCGGGCCTCTTCGCCTCGGGCCGCGAGGAGGTCTGGATGAGCCATGGCGACCGCGTCACCGCGCTTGCGCCGGGCTTCGAGGTCGCGGGCACCTCGCCCGGCGCGCCCTATGCCATCGTCGCAGACCCCGCGCGCCGCTTCTATGCCGTGCAGTTCCACCCCGAGGTGCACCACACGCCGAACGGCCGCCGGCTGCTGGAGAACTTCGTCCGCCTCGCCGGCTTCACCGGCGACTGGACGATGGGCGCCTACCGCGCCGAGGCGGTGGCGAAGATCCGCGCCCAGGTCGGCGACGGGCGGGTGATCTGCGGGCTTTCCGGCGGGGTGGACAGCTCGGTGGCCGCCGTGCTGATCCACGAGGCGATCGGCGAGCGGCTGACCTGCGTCTTCGTCGACCACGGGCTGCTGCGCGAGGGCGAGGCCGAACAGGTCGTCGGCATGTTCCGAGACGCCTACAACATCCCGCTGATCCACGCCGACGAATCCGAGCGCTTCCTCGCCGCGCTCGCCGGCGTCACCGACCCCGAGGCGAAGCGCAAGACCATCGGCAGGCTCTTCATCGAGGTGTTCGAGGCGCATGCGAAATCGGTGGGCGACGTGCAGTTCCTGGCGCAAGGCACGCTCTATCCCGACGTGATCGAGAGCGTGAGCGTCACCGGCGGCCCCTCGGTCACCATCAAGTCGCACCACAACGTCGGCGGGCTCCCCGAGAAGATGGGGCTGAAGCTCGTCGAGCCCCTGCGCGAGCTCTTCAAGGACGAGGTGCGCGCGCTGGGCCGCGAGCTCGGCCTGCCGGATGTCTTCATCGGCCGCCACCCCTTCCCCGGCCCCGGCCTTGCGATCCGCTGCCCGGGCGAGATCACCCGCGACAAGCTCGACATCCTGCGCCGGGCCGACGCGGTCTATATCGACCAGATCCGCCGCCACGGCCTTTACGACGCGATCTGGCAGGCCTTCGTGGTGCTGCTGCCGGTGCGCAGCGTCGGCGTGATGGGCGACGGGCGCAGCTATGACTACGTGTGTGCCCTGCGCGCCGTCACCTCCGTCGATGGCATGACGGCCGACTACTATCCCTTCTCCCACGACTTCCTCGGCGAGACCGCGAACCGGATCGTCAACGAGGTGCGTGGCATCAACCGCGTCACCTACGACATCACCTCGAAGCCCCCGGGCACCATCGAATGGGAGTGAGCGGCGCCGGTCGCGGCGCGGCGGCTGCGGCAGGCCCCGTCGCCGGCACCGGGCGGCCGCTGGTGGCCTTCGCCTGGATGCTGGGCGCCATCGGCTCCTTCACCCTGATGGCGGTGTCGGGACGCGAGGTGCAGGCCGAACTCAACACCTTCCAGCTCATGGCCTGGCGGTCGGCCATCGGCTTCGTGATCGTCTGCGCGCTGGTGGTCTGGAGCCACGAGCGCCGCGCCCAGATCCGCCCACGCCGCCCCTGGCTGCATGTGCAGCGCAACCTCTTTCACTTCATGGGCCAGAACGCCTGGTTCGCGGCGCTGGTGATGATCCCGCTCGCGCAGCTCGTGGCGCTGGAATTCACCAGCCCGATCTGGGTGGCGCTGCTGGCGGCGCTGATGCTGGGCGAAAAGCTGACGGCGCGGCGCTGGACGGCCGTGGCGCTGGGCTTCATCGGCGTGCTGATCGTGGCGCAGCCGGGGGTCGCGCCGCTGAACCTCGGCCATGCCCTTGCCCTCCTGGCCGCGCTGGGGTTCGCGCTGAACACGATCTACACCAAGCGCATCATGTCCTATGACACGGTGCTCTGCGTGCTGTTCTGGATGACACTCAGCCAGGCGCTGATGGGCCTCGCCCTCGGCCTGCCGGGCGGCTTCCCGATGCCCTCGGTCGCGATCTGGCCCTGGCTGCTGGTGGTGGGCCTCACCGGGCTTTCGGCGCATTACTGCCTGACCAGCGCGCTCGGCGTGGCGCCAGCCTCGATCGTGGCGCCGATGGAGTTCCTGCGCCTGCCGGTGATCTCGGCGGTCGGCGCCTGGCTCTACTCGGAATCCCTTGCCGCCGCGGTGTTCGCGGGCGGCGCCGTGATCTTCGTTGCGAACATGATCAACATCGGGGTGCGCCTGCCGCGGCGGCGCTGATCCGAGGCCGGAGCGGGGTCGCGCGAGAGGCACAGGGCGATGCCATGATCGCACGGCGATTCACTTTCTATTGACCTTGTTTCGCCAGCCTGCAACGTGGATTTCACACAAGGCGCCGGGGCAGGCGGCGGAGGGGGCAGGCATGATCAGGGGCTTGGTGGCGGCCGCGGCACTTCTGGCCACGGCGACGACGGCATCGGCGGGCGGGATCGAGCGCACGCCGCAATCGGTGGCGATCCTGTTCGAGCCGGGCACGCGGGTGGAGCTTTCCTTCTCCCACGTCAACCCGCGCGTGACCGGGCGCGCCTTCGGCACCAGGTCGGGCGATGTGATCCGCTCGCACAACACGCTCGGCTTCGCCATGAAGTTTCCCGTGGCCGAGGGTCTCGACGCGGCGGTGATCTTCGATCAGCCGATCGGGGCCAGCACCCGTTACCCCAGCGGGACCGATTACATCCTCGCCGGCACATTCGCTACGATCAACAGCAGTGCGCTGACGGTGCTGCTGAACTACCGTATCGACGGTGGCTTCAGCGTGCATGGCGGCCTGCGCGCGCTGCGAACCGACGGCTCGGCGCGGGTCAGGGTCGCGGGCGCTTTCGACTACCGGATGCGCGTCGAGCCCGACACCGCGCTCGGCTATGTGGTCGGCGTCGCCTGGGAGCGGCCGGACATCGCGGCGCGGGTGTCGCTCACCTACAATTCACGCATCCGGCACAAGTTCGACGCCACCGAAAGGGCCGACGTCTTCGGCAATGTTCCGGTCGAGGACAGCTTCCGCACGACCATCCCCGAGTCGGTGAACCTCGAGTTCCAGACCGGGGTCGCGCCGGACACGCTCGCCTTCGGCTCGATCCGCTGGGTTCGCTGGAGCCAGTTCGACATCGACCCCGAGCTCTACCAGGAACTCGCCGACGACCCGCTGGCGTTCTACGACAGCAACACCGTCACCTATTCGCTGGGCCTCGGGCGCCGCTTCGACGAGACCTGGTCGGGCGCGGTGACCGCCGTGTTCGAGCCGCGCACCCGCGACCGCATGGGCAACCTCGGGCCGGTGGACGGCCGCCGCGGGCTGGGCGGCGCGCTGACCTGGACGGAGGGCGGCGTCAGCATCACCGGCGGCGTGCAGTATTTCCGCATCGGCAACACCACCACGCGACCGCCGATCGAGGGCCGGTTCCGCGACAACAGCGGCTGGGCGGCCGGGCTGCGGCTGGGCTTCGAGTTCTGAGCGGCGGCCGGGCTTCCGCCCCGGCGCCCGCCCGTGCTAGGGCTACGACCGGAGCGGCCCGGGACGGCAGGGTGATGATCTACGAGACCGCAGAGGCCTGGCGCGCGGCGCCGGAGAAGCGCGTGCTGCTCTTCGGCATGTCGGGCCTCGGCAAGACCCATGTCTCGACGCTGCTGCGCGAGGCCGGCGGCTGGTTCCATTATTCCGTGGATTACCGGATCGGCACCCGCTACATGGGCGAGCACATCGCCGACAACTTCAAGCGCGAGGCGATGAAGGTGCCGCTGCTCCGGCAACTGCTCCTGACCGACTCGGTCTACATCGCCTCCAACATCACCTTCGACAATCTCGCCCCCCTCTCCACCTATCTCGGCAAGCCGGGCAACCCCGACCTCGGCGGCCTGCCCTTCGCGGAATACCTGCGCCGGCAGGAGCAGCACCGCACCGCCGAGATCGCCGCGCTGCTCGACACGCCGCACTTCATCGCGCGCGCCGAGGCGCTCTACGGCTATCCGCATTTCGTCTGCGACTCGGGGGGCTCGATCTGCGAGGTGGTCGATCCCGACGACCCTGACGACCCGGTGCTGCGCGCCCTCTCGGCCGAGCTGCTGCTGGTCTGGATCGAGGGGAGCGCGGCGCACACCGCCGAGCTCGTCCGCCGTTTCGACCGGGCGCCGAAGCCCATGTACTACCAGCCCGAGTTCCTGCGCGCCGCCTGGGAGGACTATCGCGCCGAGACCGGGCTTGCCGAGGCCGAGGTCGACCCCGACGCCTTCGTGCGCTGGACCTACGCCCGCGCGCTGGCCCATCGCACGCCGCGTTATGCTGCCATGGCGCGCAACTGGGGCGTCACCGTCACCGCCGACGAGATCGCGCGGGTGACCGACGAGTCGGGCTTCGTCGATCTCGTTGCCCGCGCGATCGCGCGTGCGGCCGGGCCGGCATCTTGAGGCCGGAGGCCGGGGCCGCTATCTGACACGGCCCTCCGGAGAGCCCGCCGATGCCGATCACCCTGCCCGAGAGTCTGCCTGCCTTCGACGTGCTGTCGCGCGAGGGCGTGATGGTGATGTCGCAGAGCCGCGCCGCCCGGCAGGACATCCGCCCCCTGCGGATCGGGCTTCTGAACCTGATGCCGAAGAAGATCCAGACCGAGACCCAGTTCGCCCGGCTGATCGGCGCCACGCCACTGCAGATCGACTTCCAGCTGATCCGCATGACCGAGCACGAGACCCGCAACACCGCGGCCGAACACATGGCCGCCTTCTACCGCCCGTTCCGGGATGTCAGGGAGGAGAAGTTCGACGGGCTGGTGATAACCGGCGCCCCGATCGAGCATCTGCCCTATGAGGCCGTCACCTACTGGGACGAGCTGACCGAGGTGTTCGACTGGACGCAGAGCCATGTGCATTCGACCTTCGGCGTCTGCTGGGGCGGCATGGCGCTTCTGCACCACGTCCACGGCATTCCGAAGCACGCGCTGCCGGGCAAGGCCTTCGGCTGCTTCCGCCACCGCAACCTCGCCCCTGCCTCGCCCTATCTGCGCGGCTTTTCCGACGATCTGCTGATCCCGGTCAGCCGCTGGACCGAGATCCGCCAGTCCGACGTCGACGCGGTGCCGGGGCTCACCACCCTGCTCGCCAGCCCCGAGGTGGGCCCCTGCCTGATCGAGGATGCGGCCCGGCGGACTCTGGTGATCCTCAACCACCTCGAATACGACAGCGGGACCCTCAAGGAGGAATACGACCGCGACATCGCCGCGGGCCGGTCCATCGCGGTGCCGGTCAACTACTATCCCGGTGACGATCCCGCGCGCACGCCGACGAACCGGTGGCGCAGCCACGCCCATCTCCTATATGGCAACTGGATCAACGAGATCTATCAGTCCACCCCCTATGACCTCGCGCAGATTGGCCGCTAGCATCCTGATCCTCGCCGGCACGGCCCTCGGTCTGGGCGGCTGCGCGGCCTATGTGGACAGCCGCGCGGCCACCCGCGAGGCGGCGGCCGAGGCGCGCTATCCGCCGCTGGGCCAGCTCGTCGAGGTCAACGGGCGGCAGGTGCATGTGCATGTCGAGGGGGCGGGCCCCGACCTCGTGCTGATCCACGGCGCCAACGGCAACCTGCGCGACTGGACCTTCCAGCTTGCCGGAGAGCTGGCCGAGGACTACCGGGTGATCGCCTTCGACAGGCCGGGCCTCGGCTGGTCCGACCCGCTGCCAGACGGCGCGGTCAGCCCGGTGGATCAGGCCGATGTGCTGCGCGCCGCGGCCGCGCAGCTCGGCGTCGAGAACCCGGTGGTGGTGGGCCACAGCTATGGTGGCGCGGTGGCGCTGGCCTGGGGCCTGCGGGCCCCGCAGGACACCGCCGCGCTGGTGGTGGTGGCCGGCGCCTCGCATCCCTGGGAGGGCCCGCTGGCGATCACCCAGACCCTGCCGGCCACCCGCCTCGGCGCTGCCGCCGTGGTGCCCGTGGTCACCGCCTTCGCCACGCCCGAGCGGATCGAGAACACGCTGGACAACGTGTTCCGCCCGCAGCCCGTGCCCGAAGGCTATGCCGAGCACATCGGTCTGGGCCTCGCGCTGCGGCGCGACTCGATCGTGCGCAACTCGCAGCAGGTCAGCGGCCTCAAGCCCTATCTCGCGGAAATGGCGCCCCATTACCCCGAGCTGCCGATGCCGGTGGAGATCGTGCATGGCACCGCCGACCGAACCGTGGGCCTGTCGATCCATGGCGAGCGGCTGGCCGAGGACGTGCCGGACGCGGTGCTGACCCGGCTCGATGGGGTCGGCCACATGCCCCATCACACCCATCCCGATGCGGTGATCGCGGCAATCCACCGGGCCGCAGACCGCGCGGGGTTGCGCTAGGGGCGTCAAAGGCGGCATCCTTTCGCGAAAGCTGCGGAGCCGCTCATGTCGCACCCTCTGCCCTTCGACGGCGCGATCAGCCGCTATTTCAAGAAGAAGGCGCCGAAATCCGTGCGCCGCTCCATCAAGGAAGGCCGCAAGCGCGACGTCCTCGCCGATGAGGACGCCTTTCCCTATGAGCGCTGGCTGCCCAACGACGAGTACGAGGCCGAGCTCGGCGCCCTGCAGATCGAGCTGATGAAATGCCAGCGCTGGATCGCCGACACCGGCGCCCGCGTGGTCGCCGTGTTCGAGGGGCGTGACGCCGCCGGCAAGGGCGGGGCGATCGCGCGGGTGACGATGAACACCAACCCGCGGGTGGTGCGCGTGGTCGCGCTGCCCAAGCCTTCGGACCGCGAGCGCGGCCAGTGGTATTTCCAGCGCTATGTCGAACATCTTCCCGGCGCCGGCGAGATGGTGCTGCTCGACCGCAGCTGGTACAACCGCGGCGTGGTCGAAAAGGTGTTCGGCTTCTGCACCGACGACGAGCGCGCCCGCTTCTTCGACCAGCTCCCGGGCTTCGAGCAGACGCTGGTCAGCGACGGTATCCATTTCGTGAAGTTCTGGCTGACGGTCAGCCGCGCCGAACAGCTCCGCCGCCTTCTGCGCCGCGAATCCGACCCGCTGCGGCAGTGGAAGATCAGCAGGATCGACGTCGACGGGCTGAAGCACTGGGACGAATACACCGCCGCCATCGACGAGACCTTCGCGCGCAGCCACACCGAGGCCGCGCCCTGGACGGTCGTGCGCTCCGACGACAAGTATCGCGCCCGGCTGGCGGTGATCCGCGTTCTGCTTGGGATGCTCGACTATGCCGGAAAGGATGCGGATGTGGTGGGCCTGCCCGATCCCGGCATCGTCGGCGGACCGGCGCTGCGCAATTCGAACGGAAACGGCGCGGACTGACCCGCCGGGCCGCTGGCGGGGGCTCTGCGGGCGCTGGCCGTCGATGGCGGCAGGCCGGCCGTGCCGGCGCGGATGGCAGGGCTAGCCGGCCAGGGGCCGCACCGGCACCGGGGCCTGGAGCAACGGCACCCGGGCCACCGGCTTTCCGGGCAGCAGCGCCGCCGCCACACCGGGCGCCGACAGCAGCGCCGCGCCGGTGGCCGCCCCGCCGCCCTGCAGCAGGTTGACCGCGCCCGGCGGCGCCTGAGCCGCCCGGACCGCCTCGACCAGCACCAGCGCCGAAACCGGGGCCCGCGGCGCGGGTTTCAGGATCAGCGCGCGGCCCTGCCGCAGTGCCGCCGCGATCAGCGCGGCGACCAGCTCCGGCGGCGCCGGCACCGCGCCGAGGAGCACCAGAACGCCCGGCGGCAGACCCGGAAGCGGCAGGCTCGGCAGCGGTCGGGCCAGAAGCTCCCCCGCCACCCGCTCCATCCGGCGCGCCGCCGCCAGCGTTTCGGCGCGGGCCGCCAGTTCCTGCGCGAAACGC
>PUNI01000480.1 GCA_003551745.1 Paracoccaceae bacterium
CTGAATCCCGGGTGGGACGAGGACCACGAGACGGCCGGCGACCAGATGATAGCGGACAACGAACTGATCCCGAATCATCTCAGGACGATGCTTCTCGACCTGAACGCACTCCCCAGGAAGCTGAGTCCGAGCAACGAAGCGAGGGGCGTGATGAGCGAACAGACGGCCGAGAACTGGATTCTGGCGATCGAGGGCGCGGACGTAGGTCTGCTGTAGAAGGCACCGAACGCCAGACGCCATACGAGTCGCCGACCGATGTGTACGGTCTGGATTCGCTGGTTCCGGCAGGCATGAAGCAGGCGACCCAGCAGGCGCTCAAGAACTTCGTCGACAACCACGGCCCTCCGCTGGACTACGTTGCCCGCAAGCTCCAGTACCCGGTGTCTGAGTTGCGCGACAAGGGGTACTTTGCCAACGAGCAGATCGACGCCATTGCGCTGGCTATTTCAAACATCGAGAGCGGCGCCGGGTTCGTGCTCGGAGATCAGACCGGCATTGGCAAGGGCCGCGTGGTGGCCGCAGTCCTGCGCTACGCGATGCTGCAAGGCAAAAACCCGGTTTTTGTGACCGAGAAGGCCAACCTCTACAAAGACATCTATCGAGACCTGACCGACATTGGCATGGACGGCGTGCGCGCCCTGATGACCAACGGGAACGAGAGCATTGACCTGGACGATTCCGGCCTGCGTTCACTGAAAACCCGGAACGACCACGGCAAGGAACTCGAGCGACTGCTGGATGAGAATGGCCCCCAGCTCACGGACATGGGGTACGACATTCTTTTCACCACCTACAGCCAGATGCAGGCGCTGGGAACCAACCCCGATACCGGCCAGCCTATCAAGGCTGCGCGGCACCGATTCCTGCAGGCTGTCGCCGATGATGCGGTTGTCGTCTTGGACGAGTCGCACAATGGCGGCGGCACGGCGGCGGCGGGGCGGGGCGGCAAGGCCAAGGAGAGGACGGGCCGGGCCGGGTTCGTGCGTGGATTGATCGACAAGGCTGCCGGGGTGATGTACTCATCGGCGACATGGGCCAAGCGGCCCGACGTGATGGATCTGTACTTTGCAACAGACCTCAGCCTGGCCGTGCCCAACCTAGCTGACCTTGGATCAGCAATCGAGGCAGGCGGCGTTCCGCTCCAGCAGACCGTATCGACCATGCTGGCGCAGATCGGCCAGATGATCCGCAGGGAGCGGTCCTTTGCCGGTATCGACTACACACCAGCCGAGGTGTCGGTATCCCGGGCCGACGCGGCCGCCATCTCCAATGCCATGCTGTCCGTCCACGCCGTTGACCAGGTGAAGGAGTCCACGGTCGATAAGTATGCCCAAGCGCTTCGCGGCAGCGGTATGGCGGTACAGGCCAAGGACAGGTTCAAGGTGACATCCTCGAATTTCTCCAGCTCCATGCACAACCTGGTGAGCCAGATGCTTCTGGTGCTGAAGGTGGATGCCGCTGTGGATATGGCCCTCGAGCTGGCGAAGGATGGCAAGCGCCCCGTCATCACCCTGGCGAACACCATGGGCTCGTTCATGGGCGAGATGGCAAAAAGCATGGGAATCAAGCCGGGCGACCCGTTCCCGGTTCACTTCCGGGACGTGCTGCTGCGCTATCTGGACAAGTCACGGACGATCCGGATCAAGCCGCCAAAGGGCAAGGGCAACCCCTACACCGAACTGATTCCGGTGGAGGCCATGGATGCCCCAATGCGCAAAGCCTTTCTTGAGGCGCAGGAGGCGATCAATGCGATGGAGTTTGAGGGGCCAATGCCGGTCTCTCCGATCGACTACATGATCGGACGGCTCCAGCAAGAGAACCTGACCGTGGACGAAATTACCGGGCGGACGGAGCGCATCATCTACGACAGCGCCGGCAACGGAATCCTTGGTATTCGGCCGAACAAGGTGAAAAAGCCCGCGGGCCGGAACAAGGTCATCAAGGACTACCAGAGCGGCAAGACCGATGTCCTGATCCTGAACCAATCCGGATCCACCGGCCTCAGTCTGCACGCCGACCAGCGCGCGAGCAACCAGGCGCCGCGCGTGATGATGATTGTCCAGCCAGAACTGAACATCGACACCCACATGCAGATGCTGGGCCGGATCAACAGGACGGGCCAAGTCGTTCTGCCGGAGTACCGGCAACTGATCGCCGATGTTCCCTCGGAGCGCCGGCCGGCCGCGGTCCTGCTCAGGAAAATGGCCAGCTTGAACGCCAATACGACGGCGGCCAGGGGCAGCGATGTTACTGCGACAGACGTGCTGGACTTCATGAATGAGGTCGGCGATCAGGTTGTTGCAGAAATCCTCGGAGAGAACAAGGACATCAACGACCTGCTCGGCAATCCGGTGAAATTCAAAGAGGAGTTCAGGGGTGGTGGCCCGATCGTCGAGCCGGGGATCTCGTCAAAGGCTACCGGCCGGCTGCCGCTGCTGCCCGTGCATCAACAGGAAATGGTCTACGAGATGATCGAGGCGGCCTACACCGACGCCATCGAGCAACTGGACCGCATGGGCCAGAACCCGCTCGAGGCCAAGACCGTCGACCTTGATGCCAAAATCGAGGCTGATAGCGAACGGGTCATATTCTCTGGCTCCCAAGCCAGTTCCAGCCCATTCGCCGCGGACGCCAAGGCTGCGGTCTACGACGTGAAGCGCCAGGGCAGGCCGATGACCGGCAACGAACTGCAGAAGGCGGTGGATGATGCGCTGGACGGGCAGGACGGAAAGGCCATGGCGCAGCAGCAGTTCCGCGTCGCCAAAGAGGACTTTGACCTGTACGCGCAAAATCGCATTGCCAAGACAAAGGGAAAGGGCGATGGCGAAAAGAAGATGCTCGAGGCTCTGCGCTCACGCTTCCTGAACGCATCGAAAGAACTGTGGACCGGGCGAACCGTTCTGCTTTCTACCGAGGATGGCACGATCGAGGGCGTTGTGCTGGATATTGTGAGCAAGGTGCCGGAGGACGGTAATCCCATCGCCCCAAGCGCCTGGCGGGCGACGTTCGCCGTGGCCGACTCCATGCGGTCCATCACCCTGCCGTTTTCCCAGATTGGCACCAAGGTCCGGATCAACCCGAGCCCGATCAACCTGGAGACAATGAAGAGGCATTTCGACGAGTCCCGCACATCGTCACGGGAGGACCGGGTGATCATGACCGGCAACATCTTGGCCGGCTACGGCAAAGAGAACTTCCGGCGCGGCTCAATTGTCAACTTCACGATGGCCGATGGCACGACCGCTCAAGGCGTGCTCATGCCCAAGGCGTTCGAACTGGGGGCGGCCATCGACGCCATGGATATTCAGTTCGACGCCGGCGCGAAGGCGGTGCGCTGGATGCAGGACGCCGGGCCGACCGCGATCCTCCACTCATCCGACGGTCTGGTGCAGGTTCGCCACGACGCATCAGGGTTTGAGATCCGCGTTCCGGCGGCCAAGGCCAAGGGTGGCGTGATCTTCCTGAACGAGCAGGTTCTTGATGCCCTGGGCGGCGAGTTCCGCAAGCGCGGATCGTCGATGCGGGCCCTGGCCGGCCGCAGCACCCTCCCGCGGGTCCTGGACACGATGGCCGCTGAGCTGGGAATTTCGTTCGTCGCCAAGACTCACAAGATCGAGGCCCGTGAGGTCATGGGGATTCCGCTGGATAGCGGCTCTGGCACCGGCCGGCAGGCGCTGGCTCCGTCGGATGCGGCGCCGGAGACCCAAGGCCGGCCCCTGCACCTGGAGCGCGTCGGAGACCAGCTCCTGCTCACCGGCGACACCTACGCCAACAAGGGCCGGATCAAGGCAACCGGCCTGTTCAAATGGAATGGCCGGTACAAGGCGTGGGTGGCTGAGGCCAGCGCGGAGGCCGACGCGCGGGCCGCGCTGAGCGACCTGATCAACGAGCAGCCGATGGCGATGCGCGAGCGCAGCACCGGGAGCGCCGTCCAGAACGTCAAGGATTGGGTGTCAGAGGTTCGGTCTGGCTGGAAGAAGTCGCCGAAGTTCAACATTTACCGCACCCCGGACCAGCTCACCGGTGATCTGGCCCGATCTTTGGAGGGTCAGGATACCGACAGCATCAAGGCTCTCTGGTGGTCCGGCGAGGTGTACATATTCGCCGACAACATCGCCAACGCGATCGAGGCCCAGAAGGCGGTTTGGCACGAGGTAAAGGGCCACATGGGCCTGCGCGAACTGCTGGGCAAGGACATCTTTCCCGTGCTGCGCAAGGCCGCGCTGTCCGGCCCGGATAGCGTGCGCCAAATCATCATGCGGAGAGAGTTCGACGGCGGCCAAATTTACGATGCCAGCAATGATCAGCACGTCCTTCGGCTGGGCGAAGAGATGCTGGCCTACGTGGCTGAGACTGGCGGAAACGCGACCCTGGTCGAGCAGGCGGTTCGAATCCTGCGCCGCGGCCTGGCCCGATTGGGGTTCAAGCGGCTGGCCGGTCTGACCAAGGCCGATCTGCGCGACCTGATTGCCGTGTCCGGGATGGTGGTCGAGCAGGGCTTGGATGTGGCTCGGGCGCAGGCGCTCCCCCTGTGGGTGAAACAGGCAATCGACTCTGCCGGCGAATCCATCACCGAATCACCCAGCCCGGTATTCTCCCGATCGGCGCCGCGCCAGAGCCTGCTGGCCAAGGGCATCACCAAGGCTCTCAGTACCACGGGATCGGCGCTGACGTGGGCAAACACAACGGCCGACATGGTTGCTGGGTTTGGCGCTGTGCCGAGGATGCTGGGGATGACCGACGCCGCCGGCCGGCTGAAGCTCGGCACGGCCGCCGCCGACGCATTCTGGGACACGGTGAGCAACTGGAAGCCGCCGAAGAACTGGACTGGCGGCGAGACGATGGGCAAAGTGCTCGAGTACATGCGGGCGGGCTGGCTTGACCGGCACGGGCTGACGGCCGAGTACATTCAGACTGGCAGGAAGCGGGACACCGACCACGCCAGGATGATGATGATGCTCGGCGATATTCTCAAGCGGATCGATGCGACCGAGAACACGACAAAGGAGCAGATGGCGCAGCTCCAGCGCATCATCGAGGGCAAGGAGCCCACAACCGAAGAGTGGAAGAACATCGCCCCCGGAATCCGCAATGCCTTGGATGGAATGGGCTACGAGCTTGTTCAGCTCGGGTTCCTGACAGAAGAGACTTGGCGCAAGAACTTGGGCAAGTACCTCCACGTCAGCTACTCGAAGTACGAAAACGAGCTTCGTGGCCTGCCGGCGTTCGTCAGAAACTTCGTCCAGGGGCGGCAGGGGAAGCGCATCTTCGGTGACGAGTTCAAGATGGCGGGCGCGAAAGTGCTCGCCACCCCCGATCAGCTCCGGCGCCACGCGCCGAAGAAGTGGTGGGGCGAGAAAATGGTTCGGGGCAAGCCGGATCAGGCGCTGGTCGGCACTGAATGGGTGGTGCTGGAGAATATCTACGACGTGAGCGCGGCGAACCAGCGCATTGAAGGGGTCGCTGAGGGCAAGCCAGTGCGAAAGCGCAAAGATCGGGTGTTCTGGCCAGCAGACCAAGCGATACCCGACGCTTATGCCGGCTACGACAATCGCGGCACCTTCGAGATCATGGGCACCAGGGGCAGCCAGCTCATCATGCGCCGCGACTGGACCGACGCTGAAATGGCCGACATGGGCAAAATCATGGATGCCCGGTTCAACCTGATCCGGACATTCCAGATTTTCGCCGACGACATCGCCAACGGGCAATTCTTCAGGGACATTGCGATGAATCCCGAGTGGTCGATCAAGCCGGAGCATGCCTCACCAGAAGACAAGATCGTGGACCCCGCGTCCCGCTGGATCGCTGGCAAGACGGGTTCGATCTATGTCGGCGTCGACTGGGTGCGTGTGCCGAACACCACGATCAAGGGCACTGGCAGGGACGGCAAGGGCGGAGCCAAGCACTACGGCGACTTGGGTGGCCGACTGGTCCGGCCCGAGATATGGCGCGATCTGACCGAGATGGACAAAGCTTCCAAGCCCGGGACGTGGAACTCCATCATGACCCACTGGAAATTGAACAAGACGGCCCGCAACCCCGTCGTTCACCTCAACAACGTGATGTCGAACTTCCTTCTCATGGACCTGATCGACGTGACGCCGCGCGATTTCACGGATGCGCTGATCGAGTACATCGAGGACGGCGAAATGCACCGCATCGCGCAGATGTCCGGTGCCTACGGCGGCATGTTTGTCCAGAATGAGTTGCAGCGCAGAACGCTCAAGCCGATCATCGACAGGATCAAGGCCGACGCCAGAAAGGATAGCGGCGACATCGACGGCCGGCTCATGGCGACAACGAGGATTGCCGAGACGCTTTGGGAGGCGGTCAAGAAGGTCGACAACGCCGCCGTGTCCATGTACCAGATCGAGGATACGGTCTTTCGCCTGGCCACATTCATGCGGCACAAGGATCTAGGGTACTCAGACGCGGAGGCAGCCAGAATCTCTGTTGACCAGTTCCTGAACTACGACATCCGCGCTCCTTGGGTGAACGGCCTGCGCCGGACGCTCCTGCCTTTCATTTCCTACACCTACCGGGCCGCACCGGTGGTGGCTACCGCGATTGCGCACCGGCCTTGGAAGCTGGCCAAGTACCTGACGCTCTACATGATCTGGAACCATTTGGCGTATGAGCTGGACGGCGGCGACGAGGAACTTGAGCGCAGCACGATGCGCAGTCAGGTTCAGGGACATACCCTGCTTTCCATCCCGTTCACGGATATTGGCGTGGACCGGATGGTCAAGATGCCATTCCGGGACAAGTTCGACCAGCCGCTCTACCTCGATGTGATGCGCTGGATCCCGGCCGGCGATGTATTCGACACCAGCCAATCAATTCACGGGTTCCCTGCCTGGATGTCCGTCGGTGGCCCCGCCGCGATAGGTTTTGAGCTATTCCTGAATCAGCAGGCGTTCACTCGTCAGCAGATATTCGACCCGGACCTGACCGATCTGGATAGCAACCGTGCCGCTCAGTACCGGGCGCAGGCCAAATTCCTGTGGCAGTCCTACGCCCCGGGCGCCGCGATCGTTCCTGGGACGTGGCACTTTCAAAAGATTCGTCGGGCCGCAGTGCTCGGCGGCGAGGATGTGCTTGGGCGGTCCTACAGCGTCCCGTCGGCGGTATCCAGCGCGCTCGGCGTCAAGGTACAGCCGCATGACCCGGAGGTGGCCCTGGGGTTCCAAGAGATGGACATCCGGGGCCGCATCCGCAAGCTTCAGTCGGCGGCCGGATCCATCGAGCGACAATATCAGCGCAACATGCTGTCCGAGTCGGAATACCGGGCTGAGATGGAACTGATCGAGCAGCGCGCCGAGGAGGCCGGCCGCCGACTGGAGGAAATCGGTCGCCTTGCGGAGCGGCTTTAGCGGGGCTCCCGCAGTTCCGAGGGTAGGTAGTTCGAAAGGCCGTTGTCCGCGAACCAGTCGAGCAGGGCCTGGGCCGGGACCTCGGATCTGGAGGAGAAGCCAGGCAGCAGCTTCTCGGCCAGCGTCATTGTGGCCCACTCTTTCTGGTATCGGTCGGCCCGCTTGGTGAACCAGTCCTTCGCGATCACTGCGGCAGCGTCATTTGCTGCGTTGGCGAACTCGAATCCGTGCCGGTACTTCTCGATCACCGCGGCCTCGCCCTTGTCGTGCTGTAGCCGGTGCTGGGTTAAAGTCATTGGCACAGCGAAGTACGGCGGTTTCTCGCCGGTCCCTGCTCCGCGTGAGACGCGCCGGACGTGGCAGCACTGGTTACGCTGCTTGTAGCACTGATCGAGTTCGCTGAGCACCGTATCCATCGCGCCGTCAAGCGCGCTCGGCTGGCTCCTGATCCAGTCCTCGTATTCCCGCTCGGGCCCGATTGCGCGTAGGA
>PUNI01000370.1 GCA_003551745.1 Paracoccaceae bacterium
CGTGCGCGGCAATGTCATGCTGGGCGTGGCCGAAAAACAGGCCAAGCTCGAGCGCTACAACGAGCTGGCCATGAACTACTCGGACGAGACTGCCGACGAGATGGCCGAGCTTCATGACCAGATCGACGCCGAGAACCTCTGGGACCTCGACGCCCAGATCGACGTCGCGCTCGAGGCGCTGCGCTGCCCGCCCGACGAGGCCGACGTCACCAGGCTCTCGGGCGGCGAGAAGCGCCGCGTCGCGCTCTGCCGGCTGCTGCTGGAAGCCCCCGACATGCTGCTTCTGGACGAGCCCACCAACCACCTCGACGCCGAGACCATCGCCTGGCTGCAGCAGCATCTGATCGACTACAAGGGCACGATCCTGATCGTTACCCACGACCGCTATTTCCTCGACGACATCACCGGCTGGATCCTGGAGTTGGACCGCGGCCGGGGGGTTCCCTATGAGGGCAACTATTCCAGTTGGCTGGAGCAGAAGGCCAAGCGGCTGGCGCAGGAGGCGCGCGAGGACAAGGCCCGCCAGAAGACCCTGGAAAAGGAACTGGAATGGATCCGCGCCGGCGCCAAGGCCCGGCAGGCGAAATCCAAGGCCCGTATCCAGGCCTATGAGGAACTCGCCAGCCACACCGAGCGCGAGAAGGTCGGCAAGGCCCAGATCATCATCCCGAATGGCCCCCGGCTTGGCACGAAGGTCATCGAGGTGGACGGGCTGCGCAAGGGCTACGGCAACACGCTTCTGATCGAGGAGCTGAGCTTCGCGCTGCCGCCCGGCGGGATCGTCGGCGTGATCGGACCGAACGGCGCGGGCAAGTCCACGCTCTTCCGGATGCTCACCGGGCAGGAAGACCCCGACGCCGGTGCGATCAGCTTCGGCGAGACGGTGAAGCTCGCCTATGTCGACCAGTCGCGCGACAGTCTCGACGGCGCCAAGACCGTGTGGGAGGAGATCTCGGACGGGCTCGACGTGATCACCCTGGGCGATGCCGAGATGAACTCCCGCGCCTATGTCGGCGCCTTCAACTTCAAGGGCGGCGACCAGCAGAAGAAGGTGGGGCTGCTCTCGGGCGGCGAGCGCAACCGGGTGCATCTGGCGAAGCTGTTGCGCTCGGGCGGCAACGTCCTGCTTCTCGACGAGCCCACCAATGACCTCGACGTCGAGACGCTGCGGGCGCTCGAGGACGCGCTGGAGGATTTCGCCGGCTGCGCGGTCATCATCTCGCACGACCGCTTCTTCCTCGACCGCCTCTGCACCCACATCCTCGCCTTCGAGGGCGACGCCCATGTGGAGTGGTTCGAGGGCAACTTCGAGGCCTACGAGGAAGACAAGATCCGCCGGCTCGGCCCGGACTCGGTGCAGCCGAAGCGGGTGAAGTACAAGAAGTTCACGCGCTGACGGGCAGCCACGGGGCCGGGCCTGCCGCCTGGGCCCGGCCGGATCATGGCGCCGGGCGCCCTCCTGGCGCGGGGGCTGCCCCGGCGTGCCGGGCATCCGCCAGCAGCAGGTCAGCGGGGGCACTGCCCTCGAGGATACGGCGGGCGTTGACGAGATCGTTGCGGCGGGTGCGGTCCAGCGCGGCCTCGGGCGTCAGCCCGTAATCCGCCCAGCGTTGCAGGAGCCGCGCCTCGAGCACGGCTTCGGAAGGGGCGAGCATCACCTTGGCATCGCACAGCGGACCCAGCGCCGACCAGCCCGGTTCCTGCAGAAGCAGATAGTTTCCCTCCAGCACCACGGTCTGCACCTCCGCCCCCGCGCGGCCGGCGTCGGGCAGGGTGCGGTCGAGGCGGCGGTCGAAGCGCGGGAAGCGGCACGGCACGCCGGCGCAGGAAATCTCGCGCACCTTGGCCACGAAACCCGCGACATCGAAGGTCTGCGGGGCGCCCTTCACCCCGCGCAGGCCGGCGCGGTCGAGCGCCTCGTTGTCGAGGTGAAACCCGTCCATCGGCAGCAGCACGGCCGTTCCGGGCTCGGCGGCATTGAGGCGCTCGACCAGCTGTGCGGCGAGCGTCGTCTTGCCGGACCCCGGTGGCCCGGCGATGCCGATCAGCCGCCGTCGCCCCGGCCGGGCGGGCGTGCGGGCGATCAGGTCCAGCACCGCCTCGAGGTCGCGCGATGGCTCGGGCGTCATCCGTCGGCGCGCTGCTGCAGGGCGTCGGCGCCCTTTGCGCCGGTCATCAGCGCGACGGCGTCCGACATCGAACAGTCCTCGGGCTTTACCACGCAGAGCCGGCGGCCGAGGCGGTGGATGTGGATGCGGTCGGCGACCTCGAAGACATGGGGCATGTTGTGGCTGATGAGGATGATCGGCAGGCCGCGTTCCTTCACGGTGAGGATCAGGTCGAGCACCTTGCGGCTCTCCTTCACCCCCAGCGCGGCCGTGGGCTCGTCCATGATGATGACGCGCGAGCCGAAGGCGGCGGCGCGGGCCACCGCCACGCCCTGCCGCTGCCCGCCCGAGAGCGTCTCGACCGCCTGGTCGATGCTCTGGATGGTCATCAGACCCAGTTCGGAGAGCTTCGCCCGGGCGATGCGACGCATCTCGGCCTTGTCGAGTTGCTTGAAGACGCGGCCCATCACCCCGGCCTTCCGGATCTCGCGACCCATGAACATGTTGTCGGCGATCGACAGCGCCGGAGACAGCGCCAGCGTCTGATAGACGGTCTCGATCCCGTGCTCGCGCGCCTCGATGGGCGAGGCGAAGCGGACCGGGCGGCCTTCCAGCCGGATCTCGCCCGCGTCGGGCTGGATCGCCCCCGAGAGCGCCTTGATCATGGTCGACTTGCCGGCACCGTTGTCGCCGATGACGGCCAGCACCTCGCCCGGGTAGAGCTCGAAATCGCAATCGTCGAGCGCGGTGACCCGGCCATAGCGTTTCACCAGACCACTGGCGGAAAGGATGGGGCCGCTCAAAGGCTTGCCCTCCGGATGCGCTGGTCGACGGTGACGGCGAGGATGATGAGAAGCCCGATCAGCAGATAGGTCCACTGCACGTCGAGCCCCAGCAGCCGGAGGCCGAGGGTGAAGACGCCGACGATGAGCGCGCCGAACAGCGCCCCGGCGACCGAGCCGCGCCCGCCGAAGAGCGAGATCCCCCCGATCACGACCGCGGTGATCGACTCGATGTTGGCGAACTGGCCGGCCTGCGGCGAGACCGAACCGATGCGCCCGATCAGCACCCAGCCGGCGAAGGCGCAGATCAGCCCCGCCAGCGCGTAGACCGAGATCAGCGTGCGTTTCACGTTCACGCCCGACAACTCCGCCGCCTGCGGGTCGTCGCCCACGGCATAGACATGCCGGCCCCAGGCCGTCTGGCTCAGCGCATAGCTCAGAACCACCACCAGCCCCAGCATGAACATCACGCCATAGGTGAAATTGGCCCCGCCGATGGAGACGGTCTGACCGAAGAACTGCAGCAGCGGCGCCTCGGTGGCGATGGTCTGGCTGCGGATCACCTCGCTGCCGGAATAGAGGAAGTTGGCCGCCAGCACGATCTGCCACATCCCCAGCGTGACGATGAAGGGCGGAAGCTTGACCACCGCCACCAGAAACCCGCTGATCAACCCGCAGGAAAGCCCGCACAGCAGGCCGCAAAGGACGGCAAGCTCCTGCGGCATGCCCAGATGCACGCTGAACTTGCCCATGATGACCGAAGACAGGATCATCACCGCCCCCACCGACAGGTCGATGCCGGCGGTCAGGATCACCAGCGACTGCGCCATCGCGATGATGCCGATGATGGCCACCTGCTGCAGGATCAGCGTCAGCGCGAAGGGCGACAGGAATCGCTCGCCCAGAAGCACGCCGAAGATCGCCACCGCCAGCAGAAGCACGAACAGCGGCACGAGGGCCGGCAGGGTGTAGACGAGGTGGATGACCCGCGCCTTCAGGGTGTAGGGACCGCCGGAGAAGCTGGCGATGGCGTCGGGACCGGGCGGCAGTTGCGGCGCATTCGTCATGGCGGGAGACCTTTCTCCTGCAATGGCCGGCCTGTCGGACCGGCAGGGGCCGGGGGGCACGCGCAGGGGCCCGCGCGCGCCCTGTCTGTCATGGTGCGGGGATCAGCCCCAGCAGAGGCGCATGCCCTCCTCCACCGTCAGCTGCTCCATCCCCTCGACCGGGCTGCCGGTGACGAGGCCCACGCCGGTGTCGAAGAAATCCTTGCCCTCGGTGGGCTCGGGCAGCTCGCCGGTCTCGGCGAAGCGCGCCACGGCCTCGACGCCCAGCGCGGCCATCTGCAGCGGATACTGCTGTGCTGTGGCGCCGATCACGCCGCCGGCCACGTCCTCGACACCCGGGCAGCCGCCGTCGACCGAGACGATCAGCACGTCGTCGGCGCGACCGAAGGCCCGCAGCGCCTCATAGGCGCCGGCCGCGGCAGGCTCGTTGATGGTGTAGACGAGGTTGATGCTCGGGTCGATGGCCAGAAGGTTCTCCATGCCGCTGCGCCCGCCCTCGGCGTTGCCGTTCGACACCTCGTGGCCGACGATGCGCGGATCGTCCTCGTCGCCCCAGCGGTTGGGGTCGCCGATGTCGATGCCGAAGCCGGTCAGGAACCCCTGGTTGCGCAGCACGCCGACGGTGGGCTGGCTGATGTTGATGTTGAGAAGGCCGATGCGGGCGTTGTCCGGGTCTTCCATGGTCCGCAAGGCCCATTCCCCGATCAGCCGCCCGGCCTCGAAATTGTCGGTGGCGAAGGTCATGTCGGCCGCGTCGATGGGATCGAGCGGCGTATCGAGCGCGATGACCAGGAGGCCCGCGTCGCGCGCGGCCTGCACCGGGCCGGTGATCGCCGCGGTGTCCGACGCCGCCAGGAGGATGCCGTCGACGCCGGAGGCGACACAGGTCTCGATGGCGGCGACCTGGGTCTCGTGGTCGCCGTCGAAGCGGCCCGCGAAGGACCGCAGCTCCATCCCCAGCTCGGCCGCCTTGGCGAAGGCGCCCTCGGCCATCTTGACGAAGAAGGGGTTGGTGGCGTCCTTGGTGATGAGGCAGACGCTCGGCGCTGCCACGGCGGCCCCGGCGGCGGCCGTCGACAGCGCCACGCCCGCCAGCCCGGCTTTTATGATCTTCATGGCTCTACTCCCTTGTCTCCTGCGCCGCCTGCCTTTCCTACTTCATTGGGAAGTAGAAAATCGTAGGGCGCAGACAGACCGGGGATGCCGGCACGGCATGCCTGAGGTCCACGGCGCTCCTCCCTCACAGCGGACCTGTCGTGGATAGGCGGCGGTCACGATGCCTGTCAATAACAACTTTCAAAGGAATTAGGTATCCGCTGCGCCTTGCCGGCCCGCCGGCGACTTCCTATGCTCGGCCCCGCGCGGCACGCATGCGACCGCGCGGGATGTCGGCGGGCCGGGCCAGGATGTTCAGCGACAAGGAAGAAAGGCTGCGCCAGACGCCCATCAAGGGCACCAACCAGGGCAGCGTGCGCAACTTCAACGAGCGCCTGGTGCTGCATCTGATCCGCCAGTACGGCCAGTTGACGAAGGCCGAGGCGACCCGGGCCACGGGCCTGTCGCCCAACGCCGTCTCGGTGATCTTCCGGGCGCTGGAGACCGAGGGCCTGCTGGTGCGCGAGGCACCGATTCGCGGCCGCGTCGGGCAGCCCTCGACGCCGCTGCGCCTGAACCCGGACGCCCGGCACTACATCGGGCTCAAGATCGGCCGGCGCAGCTTCGACATGGTGGTGGTGGATTTTGCCGGTAGGGTCCGCGCCCGTCGGATGGCGCGCCACGCCTATCCGACGCCGCAGGCGATGATCGGCTTCGTGCGGTCGGAGTTGCGGCCGCTCCTACGGAGCGCGCATCTGCGGCGCGACCGCATCGATGGGCTGAGCGTCGCCAGGCCCTCGGAACTCTGGCACTGGACCGATGACTTCGGCGCACCCAAGGCGGAGATGGCGGCCTGGCGCGACTTCGACGTGGCCGGCGCCCTGTGTGCGCTGTTGCCGGTTCCGATCACGATCGAGAACGACGGCATCGCCGCCTGCCGCGCGGAACTGACCTTCGGCCCGCAGAGCCACCGGCAGGACTTCATCTATTTCTTCGTCGGCACCCTGATCGGCGGCGGCATCGTGCTGAACGGCAGCGTGTTTCCGGGGCGACGCGGCAGCTCGGGCGGGTTCGGTCCGCTGCGCATTCCCGACGAGCCCGGCGGCCACCGGCTGGTCGATCACGCCTCGCTGGCGGTGCTCGAGCGGCTGCTGGTCGCGGCGGGCCACGATCCTGCACCGCTGCACCATGCGGAGGCCGACTGGAGCCTGTTCGAGCCGATCCTGTCGGAGTGGCTCGACCGGGCCGCGCGCAGCCTCGCCCATGCCATCGCCTCCACCCTCGCCGTCATCGATTTCGAGGCGGTGGTCATCGACGGCGCCTTTCCGGCCGACTGCCGGACCCGGCTGGTGAGGCGTGTCGGCCAGGAGTTGCACAAGCTCGATCTGCAGGGGGTCAGCCCGCCGCAGGTCGGACCCGGGCATTTCGGCGCCGTCGCCCGGGCGCTCGGCGCCGCCGCCTGGCGGATCTCGATGGACTACATGATCAACCGCAACGCCCTGCAGGTGGGATCGGACGGGGGGACTGCGCCAGAACTCCCGCCCCGCGGCTGACGGCCGGCTCCACGCCCGCCACGCAGCGCCGCCCGCTGAGATGGCCTGCCCTTGCCGCCCGCCCGCAATGCCGGCGCCGATATGCGGCAACTTCGGCCCCGCAGCTGTCCGGGTCTGCGTGGTCACCGGCGGCGGAGGCACAAAGCCGTTGCCGCCCGCGCGAGGCGCATGTTACCGCAAGCGGGGTGCGGCGGTTCGGATCGGCCGGCACCGCGCCGCTGGGCTGCTGGGGCCGTGCCATGAAGGTGGTGATCCTCGCGGGAGGCTACGGGACGCGGATCAGCGAGGAAACCGCGCTGATCCCCAAGCCGATGGTCGAGATCGGCGGCATGCCGATACTGTGGCACATCATGAAGATCTACGCCGCCCACGGGCTGACCGATTTCGTGATCTGCTGCGGCTACAAGGGCGAGATCATCAAGCGGTATTTCCTCGAGTTCTTCCACCGCTCGAACGACCTGACCATCGACCTCGCCGCGAACAAGGTCGAGGTGCGCCGGGCGGCCAGCGAGCCCTGGCGCGTGACGCTGGCCGACACCGGCCTCAGCAGCATGACCGGCGGGCGCCTCAGGCGGGTCGCCCCCTATCTGGAGGGCGCGCCCTTCTGTCTGACCTATGGCGATGGCGTCAGCGACATCGACATCACCCGCCTCATTGCCTTCCACCGGGATCAGGGCTGCCTCGCCACCGTCACCGCGGTGCTCCAGCCCGGCCGCTGGGGCGCGCTCGACATCACCCCGGGCAGCACCCGCGTGGACGGGTTCCGCGAGAAGCACAGCAGCGACAGCCGCCTGATCAACGGCGGCTTCTTCGTCTGCCAGCCCGAGGTGATGGACTACATCGACGGTGACGACACCGTCTGGGAGCAGGAGCCGCTGCGCCGGCTGGTCGCCGACGGCCAGCTCGCCGTCTACCAGCACACGGGCTTCTGGCAGAACATGGACACGCTGCGCGACAAGCATGTGCTGGAGGACATGTGGCGCAGCGGGGCACCGGCCTGGCGGGTCTGGGATCCGGCACCGGGGGAGACGACGCCCGACGCTGAGCGCGACACCGAGCCCGGCACCACGCCCGACGCTGCGCCGCGCAGCGCGCCGGGCACCGCCTGAACGCGATGGATCTCGCGGCCGGGCCCTTCGCCGTCACGCCGGACTTCTGGGCCGGCAAGCGCGTGTTCCTGACCGGGCACACCGGCTTCAAGGGCAGCTGGCTGCTGCACTGGCTCGACATGCTGGGCGCGGTCACCCGCGGC
>PUNI01000345.1 GCA_003551745.1 Paracoccaceae bacterium
ATACCGGCAGGCGCCCCTTCACGGGGCAGGGCCGAGCCGGTATTCAGTCTGGAGCCCTTGCAAGCGCGCGCACATGACCCGTCCCATCGTCGGCATCATCGGAAACAGCCATCTGATCAACGATCAGTACCCGGCCCATGCCTGCGGGCAGATGAACTCCGAGGCGATCGCCGAGGTGGCCGATTGCATGCCACTGATGATCCCGGCCGACCCGCGGCTGGTGTCGGTGGACGAACTGCTGGAGGTCTGCGCGGGGTTCCTGCTCACGGGCGGGCGGCCCAATGTCCACCCCGAGGAATACGGCGAGCCCGCCACCGAGGCGCATGGCGCCTTCGACCGGGCGCGCGATGCGGTGGTGCTGCCGCTGGTGCGCGCCTGTGTCGAGCGCGGCCAGCCCTTCATGGGTGTCTGCCGCGGCTTCCAGGAGGTCAACGTCGCCATGGGCGGCACGCTCCATCCCGAGATCCGCGACCTGCCCGGCCGGATGAACCACCGGATGCCGCCCGACGGCACGCTGGAGGAGAAGTTCGCCCTGCGTCATCCGGTGCGCTTCGCCGCAGGCGGGGTGTTCCACCGGCTCCTCGGGGCCGAGGAGGTGATGACGAACACGCTCCACGGCCAGGGCATCAAGACCGCCGGTGCGCGGGTGCGGATCGAGGGCCATGCCCCCGACGGCACCCCCGAGGCGCTGGTGATCGATGGCGCGCCCGGCTTCACCCTGTCGGTGCAGTGGCACCCGGAATGGCAGGCCGCCGCCGATCCGGTGTCGCGCCCGCTCTTCTCCGCCTTCGGCGCGGCGGTGCATGCCTGGGCCGACGGGCGCCGGCTGCGGCCCGCCCGCTCCGCCTGACGCCGCACTGCCCCTTGCACCTCACCCGATGGCACGGGATGCTGGGCCGATGAGGGTGCCAGCATGAGCCTCGCCGCACAGCCGGCGCGCAGCGCGCAGACCGCCTGGCTGGTGATCTTCGGTGTAAGCCTGTGCCACCTGCTCAACGACGTCATGCAGTCGCTGCTGGCGGCGATCTATCCGCTGCTGCAGCAGGAATTCGGGCTGAGCTTCTGGCAGATCGGGCTGATGACCTTCGCCTTCCAGGTGACCGCCTCGCTCTTGCAGCCGGTGGTCGGCCTCGTCACCGACCGGCGGCCGTTCCCGCAATCCCTGCCGATCGGGATGGGCTCGACGTTGCTGGGCCTTCTGCTGCTGGCGCGGGCCGAGACCTATGGCCTGCTGCTGCTCGGCGCGATGCTGATCGGGGTCGGCTCGGCGGTGTTTCACCCCGAGGCGAGCCGGGTCGCGCGGCTGGCCTCCGGCGGGCGGTTCGGCACGGCCCAGTCGCTGTTCCAGGTCGGCGGCAATGCCGGCTCGGCGCTGGGGCCGCTGCTGGCGGCCTTCGTGGTGGTGCCGCTGGGTCGGCCGAGCATCGCCTGGTTCGCGCTCACCGCGCTGGCCGGCATCCTGATCCTGAGCCGCGTCAGCGCCTGGTATGCGCGGCTGCGGCGCGATCAGGCGGCCCGCGGCGCGCCGGCGCCGACGCGCGGTCCGCTGCCGCAGGGGCGCCTGGCGCTGGCGCTTGTCGTTCTTGTCCTGCTGGTGGTGGTGAAGAACACCTATACCGCCTCGATCACCTCCTACCACACCTTCTTCCTGATGGACCGCTTTGGCGTATCGATGCAGACTTCGCAGCTGATGCTCTTTCTCTACCTCGGCGGTGCCGCCCTGGGGGTGGCCATCGGCGGTCCGATCGGCGACCGTTTCGGGCCGCTGGTGGTGATCTGGATCTCGATCCTCGGCGTTCTGCCCTTCACCCTGGCGTTGCCCTATGTGCCGCTGGTCTGGACCGGGGTGTTCTCCTTCCTGATCGGGGTGATCCTCGCCTCGGCGTTTCCGGCCATCGTGGTCTTCGGACAGGAGCTTCTGCCGGGACGCGTGGGGATGGTGGCCGGCATGTTCTTCGGCTTCGCCTTCGGCGTGGGCGGGATCGCGGCGGCGCTGCTGGGCGTGCTGGCCGATTTCCGCGGGATCGAATTCGTCTATCGCCTCTGCGCCTTCCTGCCGCTGCTGGGCCTTCTCGCCGTGCTGCTGCCGCGCCGGCGCGAGATGATGGGCGCCTTCTGAGCCGGGCTCAGGCGCGCGCGGGCAGCCGGCCGCCGAGTTCGTCCTCGATGTGCACGCGGATGATCTCGTCGAAGCTCGTCTCCGCGACGAAGCCGAGCGAGAGCGCGCGTTCGGCGGCGAACTCCTGCGCCCAGCCGGCGACCATCTCGGCGATCTGCGGGTCGTGGATGCGCCGGATCAGCGCCACCGCGTCGGGACCGGCAACACGCTCCAGCGCCGCGATCTGTTCGGCCACGGTGGCGGAGAGCCCCGGCATCGTCAGGCAGCGGCGATGGCCCAGCACTGCACTGTCCAGCGTCGCGGCGTGGCGCAGGAAACCCACCGCCGCACGGGGCGAGGCGTGCCAGTGGCGCACGCTGTCCTCCACCGGCAGCACGCCGATCCGGCCGACCAGCGGCTCGCGCAGGATGTTCGAGAAGAAGCCGCTGGCGGCCTTGTTCGGCGCTCCGGGACGGATGCAGATGGTGGGCAGGCGCAGCCCGATCCCGTCGAGGATGCCGCGGCGCGAGAAGTCGTTGAGCAGCAGTTCGCCGATCGCCTTCTGGGTGCCGTAGCTGGTGCGCGGGGTGAGGTGGAAGCTGTCGTCGATGCGTTCGGGGAAGGGGGCGCCGAAGACCGCGATCGACGAGGCGTAGACGACGCGGGGGCGATAGCCCTGGCCGGCCGCGCGGATCGCCTCGAACAGCCAGCGCGTGCCGTCGAGGTTGATGCGATAGCCCTTGTCGAAATCCTCCTCGGCCTCGCCCGAGACGATGGCGGCCAGGTGGAAGATCAGGTCCGGCCGGGCGGCGATCAGCGTGGCGGCGCTGCCCGCGCGGCCGATGTCCAGCGCGCGCAGCGTCACCTCCCCGGCAAATCCGCCGGGGCGCTGCGGCGTGACCACATCGGCCAGCGTCAGTGCCGAGATCGCCTGGCCGCCGATCTGCCGGTCGCGCACCAGCGCCTCTGTCAGCTTGCGGCCCAGCATGCCCGCAGCGCCGATGATCAGGATGTGCATGGCCGTCCTCCTCCGCCCGGCCCGTGTTAGCGCGCCGTGCTGCCCCGCGCCACCAGCGTGAAGCCCGTATCCACCACCGGCGCGGACGGGCGCTGCCCGGCGTTCGCGGCGCAGAGCATCTGCACCGCGCGCCGGCCCATCTCGTAGCGGTGGGTCTGCACGGAGGAGATCGACGGGTTGGCTACCGCCGACACCTCCAGATCGTTGAAGCCCATGATGCCGAACTGCGCCGGCACCCGCAGGCCGCGGCGCTGGCCTTCGAAGAGCGCGCCGAGCGCGACATCGTCGTTGTTGCAGAACACCGCCTCGGCATCCGGCCGGATGGCGAGGAACTCGGCCAGCATCTGCGCCCCGATCGCCACCGAGGAGGGCTGCGGCGTGGTCAGTGCCAGTTCCGGGTCGAAGATCCCGGCGGCCTCCAGACTGTCCCGCCATCCGGCCATGCGCCGTTGCGCGCGCGGGTCCATGCGCGCACCCAGAAAGCCGATCCGCCGGTAGCCCTGCGCGATCAGATGATCCACGGCCGCCCGCGCCGCGGCGCGCTGGTCGCAGCCGATGGCCATGTCGACCGGGTCGGCGCAGAGTTCCATCACCTGCACCACGGGGCAGTCCAGCCCAGCGAGCAGGTTGCGCGCGACCGGGGTCTGGTCGATGCCGGCGACGATCACCCCGGCCGGACGCTGTGCCGCGAAGAGCCGCAGCAGCCCCTCCTCGCGCGAGGGACGGTAGCGGGTGTTGGCGAGCTGCACCTGCAGGCCGGTGTCCTCGACCGTGTCGTAGACCCCGCGCAGCAGATCGGCGAAGACCTGGTTGGTCACCGAGGGGATGATCACCGCCAGGGTGTTCGACCGTGCCCGCGCCAGCGCCCGCGCGGCCGGGTTGGGCACATAGCCGAGGCTGCGCGCGGCCTCCTGCACCCGCGCCAGCGTCGCCTCGGCGACCACCGCCGGGGTGCGCAGCGCGCGCGAGGCGGTGACGGCGCTGACATTGGCGGCCCGCGCCACATCGGCAAGGGTCACCATGTTGGAACTAAGCTCTTTTCTTCGCAATCTGCCCCGCTGCGGCCAGCGCCGTACCGGTTTCCGAGTTGACAATGATATACGCTTCCATCTAGCCCTTGCGCAACAACCACGCGCCAGGGAAGCACTGCGGAGGGTGCGGCGCGGACGACAGGGAGGGGTCGATGCCGCCGTGCAGGCATCCGCTTCGCAGGGTCGCGGGCCGATGATCGCCCGTGTCGAGACCCTGCTGGTGCGCATCATCGAGGCCGTGCTCGTGCTGCTGCTCGCCGGCATGGTCGCGATGGTCTTCACCAACGTCGTGCTGCGCTACGGCTTCAACAGCGGGCTGAACTTCTCCGAGGAGATGGCGCGCTATTTCTTCGTCTGGCTCACCTTCATCGGCGCCGTGCTGACCTTCCGCGAGCACGGCCACATCGGGGTCGAGACCTTCGTGCGGCTGCTGGGCCGGCGCGGGCGCCTGATCTGCATGGGGCTGAGCAACGCGATCATCCTGCTGTGCAGCGTGGTGCTGTTCTGGGGCACCTGGATGCAGCACGGCATCAACGCCAGCATGACCGCGCCGGTCGTCGGCATCTCGATGATCTGGGTCTTCGGCGTTACCTATTTCACCGGCGCCGCGATGGCGCTGATCGCCACGATCCGTCTGGTGCGCGTCATCACTGGGCGGGTGAGCGCGGCCGAGATGGGCCGTTTCACCGGCGAGTATGACGCGGTGGACGCGGCCGACGGCCCGGAGCGGCGGCCGTGATCCTGGGCGTCTTCCTCGGCACGCTCTTCGCTGCGCTGGCCATCGGCGTGCCGGTCGCCTTTGCGCTCATGCTCTGCGGCGTGGTGCTGATGTGGTGGATGGGGGTGTTCAACCCCCAGATCATCAGCCAGCAGATGGTGACCGGCGCCAACACCTTCACCCTGCTCGCGATCCCCTTCTTCCTGCTGGCGGGCGAGTTGATGAACGCGGGTGGCCTGTCGAGACGGATCGTCGATTTCGCGGTGGCCTGCGTGGGCCACATCAAGGGTGGGCTGGGCATCGTGGCGGTGATTGCCGCTGTGATCATGGCCTCGCTCTCGGGCTCGGCGGCGGCGGATTCGGCCGCGCTGGCGGCGATCCTGATCCCGATGATGCGGCAGGCGGGCTACAACGTGCCACGGGCCGCAGGGCTGATGGCCGCGGGCGGCGTGATCGCGCCGGTGATCCCGCCCTCGATCGCCTTCATCATCTTCGGCGTCGCCGCCAACGTCTCGATCACCAGCCTCTTCATGGGCGGCATCGTGCCGGGGCTGATGATGGCGCTGGCGCTGATCGGCGCCTGGATGCTGGTGTCGCGCAAGGAAAGCGTCGCCCCGCTGCCGAAGCGCTCGGGGCGCGAGCGGCTGATCGCCACCGGACGCGCGGGCTGGGCGCTGCTGATGCCGGTGATCATCCTCGGCGGCATCCGCTTCGGCGTGTTCACGCCCACCGAGGCGGCCGTGATCGCCGCGGTCTATGCGATGTTCGTGGGCATGGTGATCTACCGCGAGCTGAAGTTCCGCGACCTCTACGGCGTGCTGCTGAACGCCGCCAAGACCACCTCGGTGGTGCTGTTTCTGGTCTCGGCGGCGCTGGTCACCTCCTGGCTGATCACGCGGGCGAACATCCCGGCCGAAATCACCCGCTTCCTCGATCCGGTGATCGACAATCCGAAGCTCCTGATGCTGGTGATCGTGCTTCTGGTGCTGGTGGTCGGCACCGTGCTCGATCTGGCGCCCACAATCCTGATCCTGTCGCCGGTGCTGATGCCGGTGGTCCGGGCCGCCGGGATCGACCCCGTCTATTTCGGTATCGTCTTCGTGATGACCACCTGCATCGGCCTGCTGACCCCGCCCGTGGGCGTGGTGCTGAACGTCGTCAGCGGCGTTGCCCGCGTGCCGCTGGGCAAGGTGATCTGGGGGGTGCTGCCGTTCCTGGCCTCGCAGATCCTCGTGCTGGGGCTGCTGATCGCCTTTCCCGAGCTTGTCCTCGTGCCGCTCTCGGTGCTGCGCTGAGGAGGAGAGAAGACCCGACAACGACCGACCCAAGGAGGAGGAAGACATGAAAACCAATCTGAAACTGGCTCTCACCACCGCGCTTGCCGCGGGCCTCGCGCTGCCGGCCGCCGCCGACATCTCGCCCCGCACCATCTCGATCTCGAACGGGGTGGCCGAGACCCACCCGGTGGGCAATGGCGTCGCCGCGATGAAGGAGTGCATCGACGAGCGCACCGGCGGGGCGTGGACGGTCAACGCCTTCTGGTCCTCGGCGCTGGGCGACGATCTCGCCGCCACCCAGGCGCTCCGCTCGGGCACGCAGGAGATGGTGATCACCTCGACCTCGCCGCTCGTGGGAATCGAGCCCGCGCTCGGCGTCTTCGACCTGCCGTTCCTCTTCGCCGACGAGGCCGAGGCCGACGCCATCCTCGACGGCGACTTCGGGCAGTTCATCTCCGACAAGATGCCCGAGCGAGGCCTCATCAACCTCGCCTGGTGGGAGAACGGCTTCCGCAACCTGACCAACTCTGTGCGCCCGGTGACGTCGCTGGAGGATTTCGACGGCATGCGCGTGCGCGTCATGCAGAACAACATCTTCCTCGACACCTTCCAGGCGCTGGGCACCAACGCCACGCCGATGGCCTTCGGCGAGGTGTTCACGGCACTGGAGACCCGGGCCATCGACGCCCAGGAAAACCCCTTCGTCACCATCGACACCTCCCAGTTCTACGAGGTGCAGGACTATCTCTCGGCGACGCGGCACGCCTACACACCCTTCATGGTGCTGTTCTCGGGCCCGATCTGGAACGGCTACTCCGAAGAGGAGCAGGCGATCCTCGTCGAATGCGCCGAGGTCGGCCGCGACGTGCAGCGCGCGGTCAGCCGCGAGCTGTCGGGCCAGTCGCTGGACAACGTGATGGCGGCGGGCATGCAGTTCAACGAGATTGACCCGGGCGAGATGACCCGCATCCGCGAGGCGGTGGCCGGGGTCTACGAGCGGCACGCCGAAAGCATCGGCCCGGACGTCGTCCAGCGCATGATGGAAGAACTGGAGGCCCTGCGCGGCGAGCAGTGACGCCCGTCCGGATCCCGGCTCATCGGGGCGCCCTCCGGGCGCCCCTTTCCTTGCAGGGGACGGCGCATGCCCACCGATCCACCGGCCGCGCGCGCGGCCCTTCTCGGTCCGGCGCAGGTCGGGGTGCTGGTCATGCTGGCCGGCATGTTCCTCTTCGCGCTGAACGATGCACTGGGAAAATGGCTGGTGGCCACCTATTCGGTGGGCCAGGTACTGCTGATCCGCAGCCTTGCCGCGCTGGTGGTGCTGGCGCCCTTCCTGTGGCTGTTCGGCCCGGCGCGGCTGTTGCGTGTCGAACGGCCTGGCCTGCAGGCGCTGCGCGCCGTCTTCGCCACCGCCGAGGTCTTCTGCTTCTACTCGGCCGTGCGGCATCTGCCGCTGGCCGATGTCATGACCTACTGGCTCGCCGCGCCGATCTATGTCGCCGCGCTGTCGCCCTTCCTTCTGGGCGAGCGGGTGGGCCCGCTGCGCTGGGCCGCGATCGGCTTGGGCTTTGTCGGCGTGCTGCTGGCGCTGGCGCCCTCGGGCGCCGTGGCGCCGGCGGCTACGGTGACGGCGGTCGCGGGCTCGCTGTGCTTTGCGCTGATGATGATCACCGGCCGCACGCTGCGCGGCACGCCCGACACCG